>NZ_JACFSZ010000005.1:187500-190600 GCF_014805525.1 Rhabdothermincola sediminis
GTTCTGGAAAGGCGCGCCACAGTGGGTAAGAGCCCCGTACACGAAAGATCACCAGCCTCTGTTCGGATTTCCCAAGTAGCGCCGGGACCGTGAAAACTGGCGTGAATCTGCGAGGACCACCTCGTAAGGCTAAGTATACGTAGGCGACCGATAGCGAACTAGTACCGTGAGGGAAAGGTGAAAAGTACCCCGGGAGGGGAGTGAAATAGTACCTGAAACCGTTGGTTTACAATCAGTCAGAGCGTCGTCACTGCTCTTCGGAGCGGTGGCCGCGATGGCGTGCCTTTTGAAGAATGAGCCAACGAGTTACGGTGTGTGGCAAGGTTAACCAGCGATGGGAAGCCGGAGCGAAAGCGAGTCTGAACAGGGCGTTCAGTCGCATGCCGTAGACCCGAAGCCGAGTGATCTATCCATGGGCAGGCTGAAGCGGGGGTAAGACCCCGTGGAGGGCCGAACCCACCTAGGTTGAAAACTGGGGGGATGACCTGTGGATAGGGGTGAAAGGCCAAGCAAACTCGGTGATAGCTGGTTCTCCGCGAAATGCATTTAGGTGCAGCGTCGCATGTTCAGTCATGGAGGTAGAGCACTGGATGGGCTAGGGGGCCTACAAGCTTACCGACCTCAACCAAACTCCGAATGCCATGACTCCAGAGTGCGGCAGTGAGACCATGGGGGATGAGCTTCATGGTCGAGAGGGAAACAGCCCAGATCGCCGGCTAAGGCCCCAAATTCTGGACTAAGTGGTAAACGATGTGAGACTGCCCAGACAGCCAGGAGGTTGGCTTAGAAGCAGCCACCCTTGAAAGAGTGCGTAACAGCTCACTGGTCGAGTGGTCTTGCGCGGACAATGTAACGGGGCTCAAGTCCAGAGCCGAAGCCGCGGATTCATCTTCGGATGAGTGGTAGCGGAGCGTCGATCCGGGAGCGAAGCGGCTGGGTGACCAGTCGTGGACCGGGGTCGAGTGAGAATGTTGGCATGAGTAGCGAGAGAGGGGTGAGAAACCCCTCCGCCGAAAGCCCAAGGGTTCCTGGGGAAGGCTAATCCGCCCAGGGTAAGTCGGGAGCTAAGGCGAGGCCGAGAGGCGTAGTCGATGCACAACCGGTTGATATTCCGGTACCAGCGTGTCCGCGCCAAGCCCAATGCCGGGTACTAAGGGGCTGCTACCTTCGGGTGGCGAACCGACCAACCGGCGGCGGGTAGCTGATGGGGGACGCAGGAGGGTAGGTGAGCCCAGGCGTTGGTTGTCCTGGGGTAAGCGTGTAGGCGGACTCCGATGAAAGTTGGGGTCACAACGCTGAGACGCGACGCCGAGCCGCTACAGGCGAAGTCACTGATCCCATGCTGCCGAGAAAAGCCCAGCAGCGAGTTGACATGCTGCCCGTACCCCAAACCGACACAGGTGGGCAGGTAGAGAATACCAAGGCGATCGGGAGAACTGTGGTTAAGGAACTCGGCAAAATGCCTCCGTAACTTCGGGATAAGGAGGACCTCACTAGGGTGAAGGGGCTTGCCCCCGGAGCTCGAAGAGGTGGCACAGACCAGGGGAAAGCGACTGTTTACTAAAAACACAGCAGCGTGCGAAGCCGTAAGGCGCTGTATACGCTGTGACGCCTGCCCGGTGCCGGAAGGTTACGGGGAAGGGTCAGCCGCAAGGCGAAGCTCTGAACCTAAGCCCCGGTAAACGGCGGCCGTAACTATAACGGTCCTAAGGTAGCGAAATTCCTTGTCGGGTAAGTTCCGACCTGCACGAATGGCGTAACGACTTTCCTACTGTCTCAACCACAGACCCGGCGAAATTGAAGTACGAGTAAAGATGCTCGTTAGCTGCGGAAGGACGGAAAGACCCCGTGGACCTTTACTACAACTTGATGTTGGGTTTTGGTATGCGTTGTGTAGGATAGGTGGGAGACTGGGAAGCATTGGCGCCAGCCAGTGTGGAGTCATCCTTGAAATACCACCCTGCGTATGCTGGGACTCTAACCCAGACCCGTTATCCGGGTCGGGGACAGCGTCAGGCGGGTAGTTTGACTGGGGCGGTCGCCTCCTAAAAGGTAACGGAGGCGCCCAAAGGTTCCCTCAGCCTGGTTGGCAATCAGGCGTCGAGTGCAATGGCACAAGGGAGCTTGACTGCGAGACCTACAAGTCGAGCAGGTGCGAAAGCAGGGCATAGTGATCCGGCGGTTGCGTGTGGAAGCGCCGTCGCTCAACGGATAAAAGGTACCCCGGGGATAACAGGCTCATCTTCCCCAAGAGTCCATATCGACGGGAAGGTTTGGCACCTCGATGTCGGCTCATCGCATCCTGGGGCTGAAGCAGGTCCCAAGGGTTGGGCTGTTCGCCCATTAAAGCGGTACGCGAGCTGGGTTTAGAACGTCGTGAGACAGTTCGGTCCCTATCCTCCGCAGCCGTAGGAGATTTGAGGAAGGCTGTCCCTAGTACGAGAGGACCGGGACGGACGTAGCTCTCGTGTGCCAGTTGTCCTGCCAAGGGCACGGCTGGTTAGCGACCTACGGAAGAGATAACCGCTGAAAGCATCTAAGTGGGAAGCTCGTTCCTAGATGAGATCTCCCACCGGGTTAACCGGGTAAGGCCCGTGGCCAGATGACCACGTTGATAGGCCGGAGGTGTACGCACGGTGACGTGTTCAGCCGACCGGTACTAATCGGCCGAGGGCTTGGATCAACAATGATGTTCGTGCTCGCTGTGGAGTTCTCGAGGGCGGGAGCGACCGCCAGGAAGGCGGCGCTTGCCTTTGACAACAGGTTTCGGTGGCCATAGCGGTGGGGTCACACCCGTTCCCATTCCGAACACGGAAGTTAAGCCCACCAGCGCCGATGGTACTTGGGGGGAGACTCCCTGGGAGAGTAGGACGCCGCCGGATTTCTCACCGAAGAAGAGGCCCCAGCGGCCTCTTCTTCGCGTCCGGGCGCCTGCACGTGATGACTGACGTCCGCTGATGGTAGCGGGCATGGCTAGGAGACTGCTGAGCAATCGGGTGGGCGGGTCGATTCGCGTTGGGGGCGTGGATCGAAAAGAATGGGCCGATGCAAGGGACGTCTCGCCCGGATCGTGAGTTGCTCGACGCGGCGGCATTGTGCA
>NZ_JACFSZ010000006.1 GCF_014805525.1 Rhabdothermincola sediminis
TCCACCACCACCGGATCCCACCCCGATCACCCAACCACAACGCCGTGTGCGAACGATTCCACGGCACCATCCTCCAAGAATGCTGGCGGCCCGCCCTCCCCCGCCGGCGTTTCAGCTCGACCCGCCAACTCCAAGCCGAAGCCGACGCCTGGCTCATCCGCTACAACCACCGGCGTCCGAACCACAGCAACTACATGGCCGGCCGCACACCCAAACACATGCTCGACACCCTCAAAGCCCGACAGACAAACTGACACCCTCCACAGGGTCCACCTGTCAACAGGACCCCCGGACAGGACCGCCTAGTCGCCGCCATCGAGGCTGGTTCGCCCGCCGATGTCGTCGCTCCGCGCCTCCGAGAGCTTCGAGCCACCAAGCTCGCAGCAGAACAGGACCTCAAGGCTGCCCGCCCGCGAAGCCTGCTCGACGACGCCGACATCCGCTCGCTCATCGAGGCTGTCGGGCCGATCACCGACGTCCTCGCCGACGCCGACCCCGAGACGAAGGCTCGCCTCTACAACGAGCTCGGCCTCGAACTGACCTTCGACGCGACGAAGCGCCTCGTAGAAGTCGAGGCGCTTCCGGTGTGCGTTAGATCGTGTCGGAGGGGGGACTCGCCCAGCCGACACACGCTCGGTCCGGTGGGCCCTCGACATCGGGTAGCGCCTACGCCTCAGCTCCCACAGGGGATCTGCCGGCAACCGCCGCGGCCCACGTTGTTCGCGAAGGGCAGGGCACCGTCGGACCCAACCCTCAGCGACGCTTGCCGTTGTGCCGACGGAACCGCACCAGGAGCGCGGCGCCCAAGGAGGTGAGGCTGAGGGCGATGATGAGAGGGTTGCGTAGTGCGGCTCCGGCGGTGACGCCGATCCCGCCGAGCACGACCGCTGTGCCGTAGGCGCAGCACAGCACCACAAGTCCCGCGGCTCCGCCGCTGCCGAGCAGCCCGGCGATCCACGGCCATCGTGGTCGGTCGGAGAGCCACTCGTCGTTCCAGTTCGAGTCACGTGCGGGGTGGCCGACTTCGTCGAGTTCTTGACGGAACCGGTCGATCGGCGTTGAGGGGTCGCGGGAGAACCGAACCGATCCGGTTCGCCAATCAGCGGTCGCGTTCGTCCCGCCCGCGTTGGTGATGGCCCGTTCGACGGTGGTCGCGCATCGGGCGCATGTCATCGCTTCGATGCCGGTGATCGTGGTCGGCATCGAGGCGGTGTCCGCTTGGAGCCGGGTGGGTGATGGGTCGGGGTCAGACATGGCCGGCTCGGGTCTGTGCGACGAGATCTGCGGCGAGGGTCACGGCGTCACCGATCGAGAGCGCCATGGTCACCGCGCCGGGGGTGGCGTCGGCCCACCGTTGGTAGGCGCCGTCGGAGGTAAATGCGTTGATGTAGGGGCAGGCCGTGTCGTAGATGCTGCCGTTGCCGTAGCGAGCGACGCCCAGCGACATGACCGCGGTCGGAGGATCGGCGGTGACCGTGTCGCGGTCGATGGTGACATGGATGGGTTGTTCGTCGCGGGGGCTGGTCGAGTGGATGATGGCGGGCCGGTTTCGGATGGCGGGGAGCATGAGCGAGTCGAGCACGCAGTGGGTGTGGATGATCTGGCCTTCGATGACGGTTTGATGCCGTGAGGTCGACCCGCAGCACAGCAACGACTCGACGGTGTCGGTCGAGGCGAGCCGGGTGAGCAGCCCGCCGAGCTGGTCGGCGAGATGGCCGAGGGTGGCGGGCGGGTCGTCGAGGTTGTGGAGTTCGGCGAGGCGCGTGCCGAGCTCGGACGGGACGGGCTTTGATCGGTAGTCGGTCATGTCGGGTCCTCGGATCGGGTGGTGGGCGAGGTTGCCATCAGAGGTGGCGTGCAACAGTCGACGTCGACAGCAGCCGTTGTTGGTTCGGGTGTGTCGTGGCGGTCTCGCCGCCGCAGCCGGCTGGCTGCCATGGTGGCCGCCGCGCCGACGACGAGTGCTGCTCCGACGAACGCGGCGAGGCCGGTGTTGGCCGAAAGCCACGCCGAGATGGTGCTCGACGCGCCTTCGACCGGCGCGGCGAGGGGGTTGCGGGCGTCGGAGCCCAGAAGGGATGGGAGCCAGTAGGCGATCAGATAGAGCCCGGAGAGGGCGAGAACAGCGCCACCGAGGCGGGTGGCGATCGGCAGGACCCGCCGGACCTTGGCGGTCAGGCCCTGTTTGGCGAACGCGGCGGACAGGGCGAGCGCCATGAGCAGTGTCGCCGCCCCCGCGGCGTAGGCGGCGAACACCGCGACGAGCTGCGCGAGGTTGTCGGTGGCGAGAGCCTGGGCGATGACTGAGAGCAGCACTGCGAGGGTGCATGACAGCGACGCGAACGCGTAGGCGGCACCGAACGCAACCATCCTCGAGTAGCTGCGCTGGTGGGTGTCGACCTGGACGCGTTGCGCGGCCGCCAGCCCGATGTGGCGTCCACCGATCATCGCGGCGCCCATGATCGTGAATGCGACGCCCAGCACAACCGCAACCCACGGTACGACGGAGAGCAGCTGGCGCAGTCCCGCGGTCACGGCGAGCCCGACGATCGTGAACACGGCACCGAACCCGGCGCTGACCGCGGCCCCGACGCGCACACCCTGGGCGGCGCGGTTGTACGGCGACAACGCTTCCGCTGCGGTGTCGGCGCCGCCGATGTAGAACCCCAAGAACGCGGGGAGCATCGCGAAGCCGCACGGATTGACCGTTGCGAGCAGCCCCGCGCCGTACGCGAACACCACGAGGTTCACGACAGCCCGACCTTTTCGAGCGCGGTACGGAGCGTGGCTTCGGAGGTGGGCACACCGTCGCGGAACACGATCGTGCCGGTGGCGTCGATGATGACGGTCGTGTCGAGCGACGCCAGCTCGTAGGTGCGGGCGACGGTCGCGTCGCTGTCGATGACGAACGGGTAGCGAGGCTCGCCGATCAGATCGACAAAGCCTGCCAACGTCTCGGGGGTATCGTTGGGGTCGGCGTCGATGACCACGACCGAGAGGCGGTCGCCGAAGCTGCGCTCGATGCGGTCCCAGGCCTGGGCCTCGGGGACACACGTCTGGCACCACGCCGCGCTGAAGAACAGGGCTGTTGGCTTGCCGGCCGCGGGGATACGCAGCGCCTCCCCGGACACCGCCGACACGGTCAGCACCGGGGGTGTGTCACCGACCGAGGCTCCCGTCGCCGCGCCGGCGTCCGTCCGCGAGCCCGGAGCTACCTCGCCGGTTCGGGAGACGAACACCGCGACGAGCAGCACGACCACGACCGCCGCGCCGGTCGCCCACCACCGTCGCCGAGCGAGCCACCCGCGGCACCGCTGGCTCACGGAAGGTATCGGGCCGGCCCGTTGACTTCCCCTCACGCTCGCGGATCGTGCAGGGTGGGCTGGGGATCGGGGGCGGGTGCTCATGTCGCGGCCTGTTGCAACCAGCCGGTGAGGGTCGCCTGGTCGGTCGCGTTGGCGTCCCCGCGCGCGACGATGATGCCGTCGCTGTCGATGATGACGACCTCGGACAACGTGGCGGGCTCGAAGGCCTGCGCCATGGTGGTGTTGGTGTCGAGCACCCACCGAAACGGCGGCGATCCGACACTCTGGGCGAATCCCGTGAGGGATTCGGCGCTGTCGGCAGGGTCATAGTCGACGGCAACGACCTCCGCGTTGTCGGCCCCGACCGTGTCCAACGCGACAGCGAGCTTGCGCGCCCCTGCTTCGCAACTCGCGCACGCGTTGGTCGCCAAGAAGTAGACCGCGACCGCCTCTCCCCGCAGCGCCGACAGCTCGACCGGGGCGCCGGTGAGATCGGCCACCACGAATGCCGGCGCCGGCTCTCCCTCCCCCGCCGCCGGGCCCCGTGTCGCAGGAGCCATCTCGGTGCTCGCGACGGTCCCGGCCCGTGCCGGCGGCGCAACCACTTGTGATTCCACTGGGCGGCGCTGCCAGACCAAGGCGGTGCCGACAAGGAACACGACGACGAACCCAGCCGGCCAGACCCACCGAAGTCCCCGACGCGGACGCACAGCCGCGCCGGGGGCCTGCGCCCCGTCACGCTCGTTCATGGGTGAGGCCGCGGCTCGCTCGCACGCCGGACGGCCGACCGCTGCTGGGTGGGATCGCAGCAGTCCTCGCCGTCGCGGGCGCGGGTTCGTGCCCGTCCGAACGCGAACACGGCGAGCGCGACGGCACCGATGACCACCACGCTGCTCCCGAACACCACCCCGGTGACCGCGAGCGAGGTCGCGCCGAGCAGCAGCGGGATTCCACAGCACACCGCCATCGCCACGACGGCCATGACACCCATCTCTTTGCCCGGATCGCTCTGCGGTCTTGTCATCGTCGGCTCCTTCGGTTCATGTGGTTCGACTGGCCGTCGCGGGCACGGGGGCGCGCCGCGGGCCGGTAGGCCCACGCAACCCAGCTCGGGATACGGGGCCGGGGTGGTGTCATGCGCAGCACGACAGCTTCCGGACGTCCTGGGTGTAGGACTGCGCCGCCAAGCGCAGCGCTTCGCCCATCGTCAGGTACGGCGTCCAGGTCGATGCCAGATCGGTGACCGTCATGCCCTGGGTGATTGCGTAGACCCCTGCGAGGATGACGTCACCGGCGCCGGCAGCGAGGAGATGGACACCCAGGATGCGGCCCGAGCCGGCCTCGGCCACCAACTTCACCGCGCCCCGGGTGTCTTGGGACACCAGCGCACGGGGCACCCGATCCAACTCAAGCACCCGGCTGTCGGTCTGAAATCCCGACGCTTGGGCTTGTGCTTCGGTGAGGCCAGCCGCGGCGAGCTGGGGGTTCGTGAAGATCACATCGGGCAGGCCGGTCAAATCAACTCGCTGCTCGCCTCGGGTGAGCGCGTTCTCGGCCGCGGCGGCTCCCTGCGCGGACGCCACGTAGACGAACTGGGGACCGCCCGTGACGTCACCCGCGGCGTAGACGACCGGGTTCGTGGAACGCTGCTGGTTGTCGGTCTTGATGAACCCCGCAGCGTCGGTCTCGACTCCCGCGACCGCCAGGTCCAGCGCAGCGGTGCGGGGCCGTCGCCCCGTCGCGACCAACAGGTGCGATCCGGTGATCGTCGTCCCGGCTGCGGTCGTGACCCGGACTCCGCTGCCGTCGCGGTCGACGGTGGTGGCTCGCTCGGCGATGAGGGTGAGCCCTTCGTCGGTGAGCGCCTCGGCGAGGCGTTGCGCGAGCTCTGGCTCGGCGTGGGGTGCGACGCGTCCGATGATGGTGACCTTGGCGCCGAGGTGCGCGAAGAGCTGTCCCTGTTCGAGACCAACGAAACCGCCGCCCACGATGACCAAGTGCTCGGGTACCTCGTTGAGTTCCATCGCCGAGGTCGAGGTCAACACATCGACGTCGCCGATGCCGACGAGATCGGGGAACGCAGGCTCCGCGCCGGTAGCGATCACGAACGCCTTGGCTGTCAAGGTGCGCCCGTCGACGTCGATCGTGCGCTCGTCAGTGAAACGGGCTTCGCCAACCACGATCTCGAAGCCGTAGTCCGCCGCCAGGTTGACGTACTTGCCCTGGCGGAGCTCGCCGACCAAGTGCCGTTTCTGGGCTTGGATCGCCGCGAGATCGACCCCGCCGCTGGTGGCCGGCACTCCGGCGAATCGGGGGTGGCGGGCATGCCACACTGCGTCCGCCGCGGCCAGCAGCGCCTTGGACGGGACACACCCCACATTCACGCAGGTACCCCCGACGGTTGCCCGTTCGACGATGGCCACGCTCGCACCCAGATCATGGGCCCGGATCGCGGCCGCGAAGGCGGCGCCGCCCGAGCCGACCGCAATGAGATCGAACCGTTCAGCCATCACACCCACACCGGTCCGATGCGAGTACACGACGAAAGGTGCTCCTCGCGCCGCGCAGCGGCGACCGACGCGTTCGCGACCAACGAGGCGACGTCGCCGTCCACGAGGGAGTAGCGCACCGTGCGTCCCTCCGGCTCGGCCTCCACGAACTCGCAGTACCGCAGGCACGCCAGATGATTCGACAACCGGCTCCGCGGGATACCGGTCGCCTCGACCAACTCGGCCACCGTCAACGAACCCCCCTCCAACGTCTGGAGGATCGTGAGGCGGGTCGGATCACCCAGAACCCGAAAGAACCGCGCCGTCGCCCGGACAAGAGAATCCGAACCCAAAGCTGTCGATGCGAGAACCATGCTCGCTATATAACAGGTTTTCCTGTCATTGCACAGCGTGGCCCGCCAACTTGGCGCTCACTACAGGCCGATTCCGAGGCCGTCGTCGACAGCGGGCCGCTCGCGCTGTTGCAAGCGGTCGAGTCGTGCGGTGATATCCGCCACGTCATCTGCGAGGGTGCGGTCGTCGCTCGGGTCGGGCAGCTCGGCGAGGAGATCGTCGGCCAGCGAGTTGTGCGCGCGCGACCCGGCGGGTTCGGGGAGCTCGGCGAGCAGCGCGTCCCGGCCATGCCCGACCGGGGTCCCGTCGGGTTCGGGAAGACTGCCCAACAGCTCCGAGGCGAGGTGCTGGGACCGGTCCCGGGAGAGTTCACGTTCGGCGTGTTCCAACAACAGATCCCGGCCATCCACTCGCTGCGCTCGCTGCGGGTTGGGGGCGAGGACGTTCCACACGTCCTCGTCGGGGGTGAGCATGTAGAGGCGGTTCTCGACTCGGCCGCGTGACAGCGCGGTGTAGGCGGCCTGGCGATCGAGATCACCGTCACCGCCGAGGGTGAAGATCCGATCGGCGGTGGCGCCCTGGGTCTTGTAGTTCGTGCGCGCGTAGCCGTAGTCGAGGAAGCCGGCCTCGAGCCGGTCGGTGGGCATGGTGCGTTCCTCGTTCACCCGTTCACACTTGAACGTGACGGTCTTGCGGCTCTCATTGATGCGGGTGACGGTGCCGACATCGCCGTTGAGGATGTCGAGGTCCCAGTGGTTGCGGCCAACGGCGAGGACCTGGTCGCCGACGGCGAACTCGCGGCCAGCCACCTGGATGCGCTTGTCGATGTGCAGCTCGTGGTTCCCGAACCGCCCCGCCGCGTCGAGCAGTGCACGCGCGCGGTCGTTGAGGTCGGCGACATCAGCGCGTCTCGTGGCGATCATGACCTTGTCGGTCCCCGGTGCGTTGAACCAGTCGTCGACCAACTTCTGTCGGAGGGCATCGGCGTTGTCGGCGGTGATGATGCGGCCGTTGGTCCCGTAGGCGGCGACCGCCTCGGAGATGCGCCCGTTGCGGAGGTCGTCGAGCGCGCCGATCTCCCACTCGTGGATCTGGCGGCGGTTCTCGACCAGCGCCGTCGACGGCGCATAGATCGATATCGCCCGGAACGACCCGCCCGCGTCGATCTCGGGCAACTGCGCGGTGTCACCGGCCAACACCAACTTCGCCCCCGCTTCGGTGGTGTGCCGTGAGATGGCGTCGAGGGTTCGTGTGCCGACCATGCCGCTCTCGTCGATCACCACGACGCAGCCCGCGTCGAGGACCAGGCGGCCTTCGTCGAGCTGGTTGAGCAGCCGGGTGATGGTCATTGCGGGGATCCCAGACCCCGCCGACAGCTCCGCGGCCGCGCGTGCGGAGAGCGCGGCGCCGAACACCGAGTAGCCCGACGCTTCCCAGCCTTCGCGGGCGGCGTCGAACGTGAAGGTCTTCCCGGTCCCCGCGGCGCCGACGGCGACGTCGATGCCGGCACCCGACAGGGTGAGGTGTCGGACCATGGCTGCCTGCTCGTCGGAGATCGACGGGCGTGAGGCGATCGCTGCCTCGACCGCGTCTGGTTGTGCGATGGCGGCCCCGGCGTCGCGTTGGCTGCGGGCGCGTTCGACGACGCGGTTCTCGGTCAACAACAGCTCGATGGTCGTCCATCTCGGTTCGCCGGCGACGTCGCCGACCTCGACGACGCGACGCTCGGCGATGAACCCGTCGGCGAGGTCCTCGATGGCGGTCACGTCCGCGCCGTCGGGCATCCGCTCGGCGACCGCCCGCACCACATCACGACGCCCGAACGTCGACGCATGCTCCGTCACCCCGGTCGCCGACGCGAGGTCATCGAACAGCGAGCCGACCGACCACAGCTGGGGCTCCCGGGCCACGCCCCGGCCGAGGAGCTCGGCGACTTCGACGGGACCGAACCCCAGCTCGTCAGCACGCTGGGCCCAGTCGGCTCGCAGCGTGTTGGCGTCGACCTCGTAGACCTTCGCCCGGCGGGTGTCGAGCGCGGCGTTCTGCGCGGCCTTCGCCGAGTGCTCAGCGCGGGCTTCCATCGCGTCGAGAATCTCCGCCCGCCGCTGGGAGAACGCGTCGATGAGGTCTCTCGGGATGCCGGCGACATCCGCGTAGCCGTTGGTCACGGGCTGCCATTCGACGCCGAGGCGGCGGGTGAGCTCGGCCCGCAGCTGGGCTTGGTAGAGGAACCCGGCGGTCTTGGCGTGGTGGAACATCGGCGGCGAGTGCAGCGCCCCCCAACGCCCATCGGGCATGTGGGTCATGTTGGCGATGAGCACGTGGGTGTGCAGCGTCGGATCCCCCGCCCGCGACGTCTGGTGCCGGAACCCGGCGGCCACGAACCCCTCGCCGGGGACCTGGTGCTGGACCCCGTCGGTCCGGCGACGCGACAGGCAGACCTGGCGCTCGAGGTAGCCGATCGCCGCGTCGACGGCGGCCTCGTGCGCGGCGACCACCTCACCGGTGACCGTGCCGGCCTCACCCAGCCCGTAGAGCAGCGAGATCGACTTCGGGGCCCGGAACGTGAAGTCCAGCCCCGGCAGCTTCGCCCGCGTCAACCGCTCGTCGCTTCCGGGCCTTCGTCCCTCGAGGACCGCAGTGAGGTCGGCTTCGTCGACCAGGCCATCGAGGCCCAACAGGCCGGAGCCCGCGCCCAACCATCGGCCCGGCGCTTCACCCCGACCGGTGTAGTAGTCCTCCACGCCCTTGGCGATCGACAGGTAGTAGGTCTGCTGACCGGCGGCCATCAATCCGATGTTCAACATGCGCGCGCACCTCCACTTCCCTTACCCACCCCTAAGCCGCCGCGCGTCCCCCGATTTCGCGTGGTCGTTCGTCACACCACCCCGACCGATCGGCCGCGAGTCACTGGTCAGGTCACGACTCGGGTCATTGCTCGCGCCTCAGCACGCTGACGCAGTGACTTCATCGCGCATCCCGGTCCCGACTTCGGTCCCGCAATCGGTCCCGGGTTCGATCCCGGCCCGTGTCGCATCCTCCCGGTCACGGTCCCGTCCCGGTTCACGGCGCGGGTTCGCCGGCAACCCGACCCCAACCCGGAAGGTCGCGGTGACCGGAGGGCGGGTGCCCAACCGGAGCGAAGCGGCGGGCGGGAGCATCGTGCGGTTAGCGGACGGGACGGCACCAGCCGACACGACCCGCTCCCGGTCGCGTTCCCGTTCGGGTTCCCGGTCCGGTCCCGGCGAACACCCTGCTCGACCGCGAGCCAGTCTGTGACCCTATGCAGGACGCGTTGTCAAGAGGCGTTCGCGAAGCAGCACGCTGGCTGGTGCGCGCGTGCGCGCGTGCGCGCGCGGTGAGGCCCTCGACGAGGGTCGTTTCGCTGGATGGGCGCGAATCGCGGGCGCTGTGTTGGCCTGCGCGCCCCGCGATGGAGACGGGATGGGTCAGGAGTGCGGGCGGTTCGGCCTGCTCGACGCGTCGGCGGGGGTCTTGACGCGGGGCCCGTTGGGTCCCGACGATGACGGCTGGGGAAGGTCGCCTCGTGTGTCACGCCGTCCGGCGTGGTGAGGGGCCTTCCCCTTCGCTTTGGTCTTGCGGGACCGGCGCCGCCGGCGGATCTCTTCGGGGACCGTGTAGCGCTCAGCGATGATCGCCTTGGCCTCGGCAGGGTCGACGGGCCGGCCGTCGATGTCGCGGATCACGTAGGGCTCACCGCGGGCCATCGTGACCCACCCCCGCTCGGCTAGGCGGGTGGCGACAACGCACAGCGCCTTGGTGTGATGGGCGCCCCGCTCGACCATCTGGGTGTAGTAGACCGCGGCGAGCTGGGGGTCGAGACGCCGTGCGGTGTTGGCCGACAGCACGAGCTGGTGGCGCAGCCGGCCGGGCCCGGCCTTGGACATCGGCTGGCCTTTGCGGTCGGTGTCACCGGTCTCGGACGCCCGCGGGGCCAGGCCGGTGAAGGACTTGAACGCGGCCGCGTCGCGGAACCGGCCCGGGCGTCCCATCGACGCCACCAGCAGCGGACCGCCGATCGCGGCGACACCGGGCAGCGAACGGGCCAGACCGTCGGGATCCGCGGCCTTGTAGGCGTCCTCGCGGGCCACGGCGTGGCCCTTGTGCTCAGCCCAGATCGCTCGCAGCAGCCGGCACTCCGTGGCGATCTCCGCCGCCAACGCCTCAAACGGCACCGCCGGGTCATCCCCATAGAGGTCCAGGGCATCCTCGGCCGCTTGGCGCCATGAGGCCGCATGATCAGCGCCTTTCTGACCCGACGACGCCTTGGCGATCACCTCGACCAGACGCCTGTGCGGGACCTTGGCCAGCCGGCGCGGGTCGCCCCAACGCTCCAGGACCGCGACGTCGCAACGGGACACCTCCCCGCCGATCACGTCATCGATGGAGGGGTAGAGCTGGCGGGCCAGCTCCCGCAGCCGGATCTTGCGTTGGGTCTGGGCTTCGGTCAGCCGCTCACACGCCCGCACCCGCCGGTCCAGGGCGGCGAGCTCGCCGGTGGGCAACTCGAGGGGCCGCACCCCGCCGGGGTCCACGATCGGCAGACGGGCCAAGGTCTCCGCGTCGATCGAGTTCGTCTTCGCGTTCGCCGACAAGAACCGCCGCAGCGCGGCCGCCTTCGCGGAGGACACCCGATACACGAGATGGCCGCGGCGCACGAAGAACACCGCGACGGGCAACCACGCCACCCCCGTCGGTTCCACCACCACCTCCAGGCGAGTGCCCTCCGGCGCCCCGGCGAGCGCGGCGGCCTCGACCGCTTCCAACGACTCCCGGATCGGGCGACAGCGGCGCCGGGCCACCACCGTGCCCTCCGCGTCGGTGACCACCACGGTGTGCGCCGACGCGATCCCCAAGTCGACTCCCACAAGACGACGATCCGACATGAGCTTCTCCTTCCGATCGAACAACGAGGATGTGTTCCTCGGCTCGACCGGGGGGCATGCCCACCACGCCGACCACGGCCCCACGAGCGGTCGCACGAGAGCCCGTCACGGCCCCCACACATGTCGTTCAACCGGACCACGACCTCAACGGGTCGGCCCACGAACCTATCCGGGTCCTCCGTGGCCGGACCGGAAGGGAGGCACTCAGACTGCCGAGGCGTCCGCAGCCGCGGCCCTCAGTGACCTTCGTAATCGCCTCCCCCCGAACCAGCCGGGGAGCACTCATGCAACCCGAGGCCATCGACGACGATCAACCGCCGAGGCACGCTTACATGTGACCTCTGCTTTGGGGGTGTCCCTGTAGAGGTCGTGCGTCTCGGGATGAGGCGGTGTCGGAAGCAGGTGTCGACGCGCGGAGCGAGAGCAGGTGGCTGCTGGCCGAGGACGTGACCGGGAGGGCGCGCGATCAGGCCCGTGAACGCGTGAACGCCACGTGATCGCACCAGGATGAGGGCGTGCGCCTCTCCGCGTGCGTGCGATTGGTGTGCCCGATCGCAGCTGCGAGGCCGACTCGGTGTTCCGGTCGGCGGGCAGACCGGGACCCACCCCGACATGGATTTCTCGAGATTTCTTCGGATCGGGAACTCGAACGGGAGCGATACCGGGAGTCCCGTTCGCGATGGTCGACCTCGTGAGTCGTCCTCTCCCCCGGCCGGGATGCCATCCGCACCGTGTGATGGCCCCTGCCCCCGCGCAGGGTGTACCCCAGGGAGTAGGTCAGGGTGTAGCTCCAGCGCGACGGGGCGAAGGCCACGCAGATTTCTCGTGCCAACCGTCACCGAGGGCGTACCTCAGGTCGTATGTCAGGGCGTACCTCTTGCGACGGTCGACCCCATGAGTCGCCCATCCGACCGTGCCTCGGTCGTTCTGGAGGTGCCCGACGGGCTGCCGCAATTGACCGGCGACGCGGCGCGGCTGCTCCTGGCGATGGTCCGCGACGCCGCCCGGGAACCGTCGGTGGTGGAGCTGCGAATCGGTCGTTCCCCTGACGAGCCCGAAGCCGTAGCGTCGTGACCATGTTGAAGCGCTTCGCGTTCTACGGCCGAGTGTCCACCGAGGACCAACAGGACCCCGCGTCCTCGAAGGCCTGGCAGCTCTCGCGGTCCAGCCAGCTGATCGAGGGTCACGGTGAGGTGGTGGCCGACTACTTCGACATCGGCCAATCGCGGTCGTTGCCGTGGAAGCGGCGACCGGAGGCGTCACGGCTGCTCGACGACCTTCGACGCCGCGACGATCGGACGTTCGACGCCGTGGTGATCGGTGAACCGGCCCGGGCGTTCTACGGCCAGCAGTTCGGGCTCACGTTCCCGACGCTGGTGCACTACGGCGTCGAGCTGTGGGTCCCCGAAGTCGGCGGCCGGGTCGATCCCGACAGCGAAGCGCACGACCTCGTGATGTCGCTCTACGGCGGCATGTCGAAGGGCGAACGAAACCGGATCAAGGTCCGAGTCCGCACCGCGATGGCATCCCAGGCCGCAACCGAAGGCCGCTACCTCGGCGGCCGCCCGCCCTACGGCTACCAGCTCGCAGACGTCGGAGCCCACCCAAACCCGGCCAAGGCCGCCGACGGCAAGCGCCAACACCGCCTCGAGCCCGATCCGGTGGCGGCGCCGGTCGTGCGTCGGATCTTCGCCGGGTACCTCGACGGCCACGGTCTCCGCTCGATCGCCGAGGCGCTCACCGCCGAGGGGATCGCGTCGCCATCGGCGCACGACCCAAGCCGCAACCGTCACCGCCAGCACTCCGGTGGCGCGTGGGCCCACTCGGCGGTGCGCGCGATCCTGCATAATCCCCGGTACACCGGCCATCAGGTGTGGGCCCGACAGCGCAAGGACGAGGACCTGCTCGACCCCGAAGACGTCGCCCTCGGGCACCGCACCCGGATGCGCTGGAACGAGAAGGGCGAGTGGATCTGGTCGGCTGAGGTCACGCATGAGCCGCTCGTCGACATGGAGACCTTCGACCAGGTGCAGGCGATCATGGCGTCCCACGTCCGGGTCGCCCGTCCCAAGACCGTCATGCCAACCGAGCGCGCCTACCTGCTGCGAGGGCTGCTGTTCTGCGGGGTCTGCGGGCGGCGCATGGGCGGCAACTACAACCACGGCAAGGCACACTACCGCTGCACATTCCGAGAGCAGTACGCCCAGAAGAAGGGCATCGAGCATCCCCGCACCGTCTACCTGCGCGAGGACAAGGTCGTCCCCGCCCTCGACGAATGGCTCGGGCAGCTGTTCAACCCAGACAACCTCGACGCCACCTGTGAACAGCTCGCCGCCGCATACGAACAACACGAAGACACGTCGCGAGCCGAGCAGGCCCGCCAAAGCATCGGCGACTGCGACCAGCGACTCTCCCAGTACCGCGCCGCCCTCGACGCCGGGGCCGACGCCGCAACCGTCGCCGGGTGGATGGCCGAGGTCACCGCCGAGCGCAACCGGGCCGACATCGCGCTGCGCACCGCAACACCCGCCGACGCGCCCACCGTCGCCGAGCTACGCGGGCTCATCGAAGGACTCGGCGACATGGTCGCCGTGCTCGCCAACGCCGACCCCAAACAGCGAGCCGAACTCTACGAAACACTCGGACTACGGCTCACCTGGCACCCCGATGACAGGAAGGTGCTGGTAGAAGCCCAACCAGCGCGTGTGCTGGCTGGCGGTGTCGGAGGGGGGACTTGAACCCCCACGCCCTTGCGGGCACTAGCCCCTCAAGCTAGCGCGTCTGCCTATTCCGCCACTCCGACGTGGCCTCCGGAACGGCTGCTTCCCCGCACCGGAGCGAGCGGCCACTCTAGCGCGGGCCTTCCTCGATCCCGAAGCCGGCGGCGGGCTACGTCACTGCCCGCTCAGCGCCTCGACGACCGGCGCGAGCACTCTCGCCTGGTCCCCGGGGATCACGTGGTACGAGTAGCCCCACCGCTCCCGGCGATCGTGCAGCCGCTCGGCGATCTCGGTCGGCGAGCCAATGAGGGTGAGCGGCGACTCGAGCACCGACTCCGGCTCCGTCCCGAAGCCCGGCGCCAGCAGCGATGCGAAGCCGGCGCTGTCGTCGGTCACCTGCGCGACCGCCAGCCAGGCGTTCAGCTCCAGGTCCCCGAAGCGCTCGCCCGCGCCCTCCTTCACCCATCGCACTTTCTGGTCGATGCGGTCCGCCAGCGCGTCACGGGCAGCTTCGGCGTCGATCTCCCCGGAGTGGATCGACGCGTTCACGCCGACGATGTCGGCGGTCGCGCCGGCGAAGCGCAGCACCCGAGGCGCCCCGCCGCCGATGATGATCGGCGGTCCGCCCGGCCGGTACGGCGCCGGCGTGCCCTCCAGCTCGGTGATCGTGTAGTGCTCGCCGTGGAAGTTGAACGGCCCGGGGGCGAACAGGCCCTTGAGCACCCTCGTGTGCTCGATCAGCCGGCGCACCCGCACCCCGGGCCGGTCCATCGGGATGCCGGATCGCTCGTAGTCTGTGCGCTTCCACCCCGCGCCCAGGCCCACTTCTAGCCGCCCTTCGGAGAGCAGGTCGATGGTCGCCAGCTCCCGGGCCAGCACCGCCGGGTGGCGGAAGTCGCAGTCGAACACGAGCACCCCCACGTTGAGGGTGGTCGTCACCGCGGCGGCTGCGGCAGTCAGGGCGATCGGCCCAGGTCCCTCGTCGAAGTGATCGGGCAGGAACAACGTCGAGTAGCCGAGGTCCTCGAGCTCCCGGGCGCTGTCGAGCCAGGTGCGTCCGGGCAGCGGCTCGTGCAGCTCAGCGGCGAAACGGAAACGGCGGGGATGTGCCATCCCCTGGTTCTAGCCCGCGGGTCGGCAGCCAGTCGGCTGGCCCCCCGCTGGCCCTGCCGGATGGCCCGACCGGACGAAGCTGCGGGCCCCCCGGCCCGCTCGCCTAGTCCGCCAGCCACAGCGAGGCGACGTCGAACGTTCCGTCCAGGCGACCGGCGAACCCGTTCACCCGTGGCGCGATCACCTGGTTCGTCATGAGCTGCACCACCGGGATCGCCACCCCGTCGCCGAGCAGGCGCTGCTCGGCCTCGCGGTAGAGCGAGTCCCGCGCCTCGGCCTCTGGCGTCGCCCGCGCCCGGGTGATGGCGGCGTCCACCGCCTCCGAGCTCACCCCGACCACGTTGTCGCGCGACCCCGACAGGAACGGCGGGCCGAGATACGCCTCCTGGGTGGGGTTGATGCCCACCCAACCGAAGCTGAACACGTCCGGTTCCCCGCTCACCACGAACGACCGGTACTCCTCGAAGGGCTTGACCCGGTGTTCCACCGGGATGCCGACCGCCTGCAGGTCGGCAGTGATGGCCTCGATCAACTCGATCTGGCTGGGGTCGTCGTAGGTGTCGAGCACGACGGTCGTGGTCACCGGTCCACCGCCGAACACCTCGGCCAGCAGCGCCCGGGCTTCGTCCAGGTCGTAGGCGCACGCGGTGGCGCAGGCGTCGTCCGCGGCGCCCTGCACCCCAGCCGCAACCAGCCCCCGCAACGGGAGACGGCCGGCGAAAACCCGACGCGCGATCCCCTCCCGGTCGATGGCTGCGACGATCGCCCGGCGGAACCGCACGTCGGCGTAGGCCGGATCGTGCTGGTTGATGCCGAACCACAGCTCCGCCCCGAAGCTGCGGAACGCGCCGTTCCCATACTTGGCCGCCGCCTCCGCCAGCGTCTCCCGCTCGGGGGGCACGAGCGACCAGTCCACCCGGCCCTCCTCGAACGCGGCGTACGAGTCAGCGACCGTGTCGAACCCCACCAGCTCCACCGTGTCGGGCCCTGCAGCCTCCCCGGCCGGGCCCGGCGCCCGCTCCAGGCGCACGACCGAACCGTCACGCCCGACGAACCGGTACGGCCCGGAGCCCACCGGCTGATCGCCGAAGCGGTCCCCCGCGGCCTGCACCGCGGCCCGGGGGACGATGCCGTAGAGGGGCGATCCGAGCAGCTCCGGCAACTGGGTGTAGGAGACCCCCAGGTCGATCTCGAGCGTACGCTGGTCGAGCACCCGCACGCCGGACAGCTCCGAGGCGCTCCGCTCGACCGCCAGCGCCTCGTAGCCGGCGACGATGTCGAGCCGGGTGCCCGCGAGCGACGCGCTCCCCTGGCGGGCCAGGCGCTCCAGTGTGAACTTCACGTCCTCCGCGGTGATCGGCGAGCCGTCGGCGAAGGCCCGGTCCCGCAGCACGATCCTCCAGCGGCGGTGGTCCTCGGAGGGCTGGAACGACTCGGCCAGATCCGGCTCCGCGGGGTTCGCATCGGTGGCCAGCGAATCGTAGAGCAGGTCGACCGCGATCATCTCGGCCTGCTCGGTGGGCACCGCCAGGGCGGGGTCGAGCGCCGTCGAGCCGGCGACGCCGAGACGCAAGGTGCCGCCTGGGCGGAAGCCGGCCTCGGTGGTGGGTGCGGGCTCGCTCTCCTCCGCACCCGAACAGCCCACGGCGCTCGCGGCGACGGCGAGAGCGATCGCGGCGGCGAGGAGACGCCTGCCGTTCGGCCGCCTCGCCTCCACGGCCGGCGGACTCACCCGTTGTTGAGCAGCAGTGCCAGACCGACGGAGGTGAACACGAAGATGAGTGCCGCCACCACGGTGATGCGGTCGAGGTTCTTCTCGACCACCGTGGAGCCCGCCGCCGAGGCCCCCAGGCCACCACCGAACATGTCCGACAGGCCACCCCCCCGGCCGCTGTGGAGCAGGACCAGGAAGATCAGGCCCATCGACACGATGATGTGGAACCCGAGGACGATGGCGGTCAGCACGGCAAACCACGCTACCAGCGGTCGCCGCCGAACGCAGACCGCCACCCTGACCGGGCGCGGACCGCCGCCCGAGCCGCCCCGGACCGCCGGTCAGGCGGTCAGGCGGTAGCGGACGATCTTGGCGAACTCGTCGGGATCGAGGCTGGCGCCGCCCACCAGCGCCCCGTCGATGTCGGGTTGGGCCATCAGCTCGGCGATGTTGGCGGGCTTGACCGAACCGCCGTACTGGATGCGCACCGCCGACGCCGTCGGGTCATCGAAGAGGTCCCCCACCGTGGCGCGGATCGAACCGCACACCGCCTGCGCGTCCTCGCTGGTGGCGGTCTTTCCGGTTCCGATGGCCCAGATGGGCTCGTACGCGATGACCATCGACGCCACCTGGTCGGCCTTCAGCCCGGCGAGGCCCGCCTTCACCTGGCCCAGCACCTTCTCGTCGGTACCACCCGCCTCGCGCTCGGCCAACGTCTCGCCCACGCACAAGATCGGAGTCATCCCGAACCGCAAGACCGCCTTGACCTTCTTGTTCACCACCTCGTCGGTCTCGCCGAACAGCTCCCGGCGCTCGCTGTGCCCGACGATCACCAGGCTCACGTTGAGCTTGGCCAGGAACGCCGGCGACACCTCCCCCGTGAACGCGCCCTTCTCCTCGAAGTAGCAGTTCTGCGCGCCGAGCAGGATCGGGATCTTGTCGCTCTCGAGCGTGGTCTGCACCGAGCGGATGTCCGTGAACGGTGGGTGCACCGACACGTCCACCAGCTCGTAGTCCTCCTTGTCGAGGCGGTAGCCGAGCTTCTGTACGGTCTGGATGGCCTCGAAGTGATTGTGGTGCATCTTCCAGTTGCCGCTGATCAACGGCTTGCGGCTGGGCTTCTTCTCAGGCATTCGGCGCTCCCCGCAGAGCCTCGAGGCCGGGGAGGTCGCCGAGCTCCAGCAACTCGAGCGACGCCCCGCCACCGGTGGACACGTGATCGATCGCCGCCGCGAGGCCGAACTGGTCGAGCGCGGCAGCGCTGTCCCCTCCGCCCACGACGGTGAAGCCGGGCGCGTCGGCCATCGCGCTGGCGATGGCTTTCGTCCCCGCTTCGAAACGTGGATCCTCGAACACCCCCATCGGGCCGTTCCAGAACACCGTGCGGGCGGCCTGGATCACGTCGGCGAACTCGGCGGCCGAGCCCGGTCCGATGTCGAGGCCCTTCCACCCGTCAGGGACGTCCGCGCCCACCTGGCGCACCTCGCCCCCTGCGTCCGGGTTGCCGATCTCACCGCCCGGGCCGAGCGCGGTGATGTCGGTGGGCAGGTGCAGCTTGTCGCCCTCCCGCTCGAGGAGCTCCCGGCAGGTGTCGACCATGTCCTCTTCCACCAGCGAGTCACCGATGGTGTGGCCCCGGGCCTTGAGGAACGTGAAGCACATTCCGCCGCCGATGATCAGTGAGTCGGCCACCCGCAGCAGCGCACCGATCACCGCCAGCTTGTCGCTCACCTTGGCCCCGCCCAGGATGCACACGAAAGGGTGCTCGGGATCGGTGCGCAGCGGGAGCAGCACGTCGACCTCGCGCTGGAGCAGCCGGCCCGCCGCGGAGGGCAGCAGGCGGGGCGGGCCGACGATCGAGGCGTGAGCCCGGTGCGAGGCGCCGAACGCGTCGTTGACGTAGAGATCCTGGCCCTCGACCAGCTTGGCGACGAACGTCGGATCGTTGGCTTCCTCACCCGGGTCGAAGCGCAGGTTCTCGAGCAGCTCCACCCCGGGCGCCAGCTCGGCCAGCACTCGGCGGACGGGTTCGATCGAGTACGTGGGATCGGGCTTGCCCTTGGGTCGGCCGAGGTGGCTGCACGCGGTCACCCGGGCGCCGCGTTCGGTCAGCCACTCGATGGTGGGTAGCGCGGCCCGGATGCGGAAGTCGTCGACGACCACACCGTCCCTGATGGGGACGTTGAAGTCCGCTCGGAGGAGGACCCGGCGACCTTCGACGTCGCCCAGGTCCTCCAGGGTGGGAAGGCTGCCGGGCGTCACCTGTTCGCGGCGCCCACGATCTGCACCAGATCGACCAGCCGGTTCGAGTAGCCCCACTCGTTGTCGTACCAGCCCAGCACCTTGACCAGGTTGCCCATGGCCATGGTCAGCTTCGAGTCGAAGGTGCACGACGCCGGCGAGCCGACGATGTCCGTGGAGACGATCGGCTCGTCGGTGTACTCCAGCACTTTCGCCAGTGGACCCGACGCTGCCGCGGCGGCGAATGCCTCGTTCACCTGTTCAACCGTGACCTCCTGGGCGAGCACGCCGACGAAGTCGGTGATGGACCCGTCCGGCACCGGCACCCGCAGCGCGGTGCCGTCGAGTCGGCCCTTCATGGCCTGTAGGACCAGGCCCGTGGCCCGAGCGGCCCCGGTGGACGACGGCACGATGTTGATCGCCGATGCCCGCGCCCGGCGGAGGTCCTTGTGTGGGCCGTCCACCAGGTTCTGATCGCCGGTGTAGGCGTGCACGGTCGTCATGAGACCCTTCTCCACCCCGAAGGCGTCGTCGAGCACCTTGATCATCGGCACGAAGCAGTTCGTGGTGCAGGAGGCGTTCGAGACCACCTTGTGGTTGGCCGGGTCGAAGGTGTCGTCGTTGACACCCACCACGAAGGTGGCGTCGGCTTCCGTACAGGGCGCGGAGACGATCACGAACGGTGCGCCCGCGTCGAGGTGCGCGGCGGCCTTCTCCCGGGTGGTGAAGATGCCGGTCGACTCGACCACCACGTCAACGCCGAGCTCGCCCCACGGCAGCTCCTTCGGGTCGCGGATGGCGGTGATCTTGAGCAGCTTGCCGTCGACCTCGATGCCGTCGCCAGTGGGCTTCACCTCGGCGTCGAGGCGACCCATGACCGAGTCGTACTTGAGCAGGTGGGCCATCTCGGCCACGTCCCCGAGGTCGTTGGCGGCCACGACCTCCACGTCGGCGCCCTGCTGGCGCACCGCCCGGTAGAAGTTGCGGCCGATGCGGCCGAATCCGTTGACCCCGACACGAATGGTCATACCAGCAAGCCTCCCTGGTGGCGAACATCCCTATCGCACCACGCCGGACCGCTCGCCTGCCAGTTCGGGGCCGGTCCCTTCGCTTCCACTGCCAACCGGCCTGTCAAACGCGTGCCAGAGCACGCGTTTGACAGGCCAGAACGCGAGCGGTACCCGCACACCACCCAACCGGCAGGCCAAACGCGTGCCAGAGCACGCGTTTGACAGGCCAGAACGGAAGGGCGGCTGAACCGGCAGACACGGCGCGCCAGGGAGGGCTCAGCGGTCGACGTCGCGGTGGACGACCTTGGGGTCGTAGCCCTGCTCGCCCAGGCGGCGGGCGACCTCCTCGGCGATGGCCACCGAGCGGTGGTGCCCGCCGGTGCAGCCGAAGGCGATCGTCAGGTAGCTCTTGCCCTCGGCCACGTAGGCGGGCAACAGGAGCTCCAGCAGCGACGTCAGCTCGTCGAGGAAGACCCCGGTGACCTCGTGGCCCATCACGTAGGCCTTCACCCGCTCGTCGGTACCTCTCAAGGGACGCAGCTCGTCGACCCAGTGCGGGTTGGGCAGGAACCGGCAGTCGATCACCAGGTCGGTGTCGAGCGGGAGGCCGTGCTTGTAGCCGAACGACATCACCGTGGTCTGCATCCCGGCCTCGGGCGATTCGGCCTCGAACAGGTCGAGGATCCGTGACCGGAGCTGGTGCACGTTCAGCTCACTGGTGTCGACCACCACGTCGGCGTGCTCCTTGACCGGCTCGAGCAGCGCCCGCTCCGCCTCGATCGCGCCGGCCAGACCCCGCCCCTCGTGGTCGAGCGGGTGGCGCCGCCGGCTCGACTCGTACCGGCGAACCAGCACGTCGGTGGAAGCCTCGAGGAACAGGATCCGCAGCCGCAGTCCCTGTGTAGCCAGCCCGTCGAGCGCTGGGAGCACCTCGTCGTGGTAGGGGCCGGTGCCGACCACCAGCACCACCTTCGAGATGCTGGAGCCGGGGGCGCCGGCCAGCTCGGCGACCTTGGACATGAGCGACGGCGGCAGGTTGTCGATCACGAACCAGCCCAGGTCCTCGAGGATGTCGGCCGCCTGGGATCGCCCGGCGCCCGAGAGCCCGGTGATCACCACGAACTCGCTCACCACGATCCAGGGTACCGGGGTGGTCATCCCCGCCGGGTGATGATCACCGCCAGCCGTGGGATGCTCGCCGCGTCCTCGTACTCAGGAGCCCGGGCGAGGAACCCCGGTGGGGGCGCAGGTTCGAGCATCCGCTCCAGGGCGAGCCCCGCGTCGGCGAGCGCGTTCAGGTAGCGGGACAGCGGGCGATGCACGAACCGGATGTGGACGCCCTTCTCCACCTCCTCGACGCTGCTGCTCTCCGGCAGGTAGGGACCCACCCGCCAGTACTGCTCCGGTGGGTCGAGCACCTGGTCGTCGATCCAGCCGCTGCCCGGCGTCTGGAGCAGCGGGTGGTTGAGGAACAGCACGAACCGCCCGCCTGGTCGCAGCACCCGGGCCACCTCGCCGATGGCCTCATCGAGGGCGTCGATGTGCTCGAACACCAGGCAGGCCACCACCGCGTCGAACGAGCCGCTGACCACGGGGAGCCGGGCTGCCTCTGCCTGCACGTACCACGGCCCTCCACCCCGCCGGCGAGCCTCGACGATCTGCGCCGTCGTAGGGTCGATCCCCATCACCCGGCTGGCCCCCCCGGCGGCCACGGCCCGGGCCACCTGCCCCTCCCCCGTACCGACCTCGAGCACCCGCGGGAAGCCGTTCAGCCATTCCCGAGCCAGCGGGAGGATCTGCTCTTCGTACTCGGGGTCGGCGCCCGCGGTGAACTGCTGCTGCCACCAGACCGCGTGGCGCTCCCAGAGCTCGTCGGTCACGTTCCCGCCCTCCCGAGTACGGCCGATCTTCCCGACCGCCGGTCGGTCACGGCTGCTGAGACTCGCCGACCGTGGCGAGCCCTTCCCGCCGCGACGGGCTCACTCGACGCGAGGCGAGGTACACCGCGACGAGGGTGACGGCAGGGCCGATGACCCGAACGGAGTTGATGGGGACGTCGATCACGACCGGTGCCAGGAAAGGTGTGAGCAGCGCATACGGCACGGATGCGCACAGCAGCAGATCCCGGCGATCACGCCACCAGAGCGCCACCACGTACCCACTGAACGCCAGGATCGAGAGGGTGACGGCCAGGTAGACCCAGTCGGTCGCGTCGGGGAAGCCGTGCCCCCACACGTCCAGGTACCCCGAGAAGGCGACCAGCCTGAACTCCCGGACGCTCCCGCCCTCGTGGAACCCCGGGCGGGTGAGCACGTACGCCCTCCAGCCCGCCGCCGCCAAGGCCCCCGGCAGGACCAGCGCCAGGCGTTGACGCCACGGCAGCCCCCGAGCCGCCCCCGCCGCGACGAGGAGCCCGAGAAGGCTCGTCTCCTTGGCCAGACACGCGACGACCGAGGACACGGCCACCAGATCGGACCGCCGGCGGTGGATCGCCCACATCGCGGCCACCAGGCCAGCGAGCGCCAGCGCGTCGCTCAGGTCGAACAGGAACGACAGCCACACGAGCGGGTTCAACGCGAAGGCGTACGGGACGAACCTCGATCGCGTGCCCCGGGCCTGCGCGAGGCCTCCGGTCAGGTACGTGCCCGCGCCGATCACCAGCACGTTCGTGATCACCAGGCCCCACAGCAGCGCGGTCTCCCCACCTGCCCGCCAGGGCGCGGCGAGGAGCGGATAGGCGATCCGCTGGGCCCGGTAGGCGGGACGGTCGAGCTGATCAGCCAGCGGCTGCCCTTCGAGCAGCAGCGGATCGCGGGCGAGTGACCAGAACCGCTCACCGTCGTGCCCGATCGGGGACCACACGGGGATGTCTGGCCCGAGGTGCTCGCGCACCAACGGGAGGGCCTCGCTCCGCTCGCCGAGCTGGAGGAAGTACCCGGGGCCCCCGAGCGAGGATGCCAACAACCACGTCATCAGCCCGAAGGCCACCATCACCATCACCGCTGCCCGCGCCGCCGGAGCCCCGCCTTCGCCCTGCATGGCGTTCACCCTCGGTGCAACCGTTCGTGGATCGCCTCGGCCACCCGATCCGGCAGCCAGCTCAGCCCCTGCAGCTCCTCGAGCGACGCCCGCTTCACCGCGTTGACCCCGCCGAGCTCCTTCACCAGCCGCTTCTTCCGGGCCGGACCGAGACCCGGGATGCCGTCGAGCACCGAGGCCGTCATCCGCTTGCCCCGCAGCTCACGGTGGTAGGACACCGCGAACCGGTGAGCCTCGTCGCGCACCCGTTGGAGCAGGTACAGCGCCTCGCTCTGGCGCGGGATCCGCACGGGCTCCTCGCGGCCGGGGAGGTACACCTCCTCGAAGCGCTTGGCCAGCGCGGCCACCGGGATCTCCTCGTCGAGCCCCAGCTCTTCGAGCACCCGCACTGCCACCCCGAGCTGTCCCTTCCCACCGTCGACCAGCAGCAGCTGCGGCGGGTACGAGAACCGGCCGCTCCCCTCGCCCACGGGACGTTCCCGCTCCGTGAGGTAGGCGCTCAAGCGGCGGGAGAGCACCTCCTCCATCGCCGCGAAATCATCGTTGCCGGCGACGCCTCTGATCTTGAAACGCCGGTAGTCGCTCTTGCGGGGTAACCCGTCCTCGAACACCACCATCGAGCCGACGTAGTCGCTGCCCTGGATGTGGCTCATGTCGTAGCACTCGATGCGCAACGGCGCCTCGGGGAGACCGAGCGCCTTCTGCAGCTCGTTCAGGGCCCGAGCCCGGCTGTTGTGATCCGCGGCCCGCCGGAGCCGGTGCCGAGCGAGCCCTTCCTTCGCATTCTCGACGACGGTCTCGAGCAGCGCCCGCTTGTCGCCTCGTCGTGGCACCCGGAGCGTGACCTTCGAGCCTCGCAGCCCCGACAGCCATGCCTCGTGCAAGGCCCGATCGGCGGACTCCTCGCACACCAGCACCTGCTTCGGCACGCCCATGGGTGGCTCTTCGCTGTAGAGGCCCTCCAGCACCCGGTCCACCAGCTCGCCCGAGCTCAGGTCCTCGGACCGGTCGAGCACGAAGCCCTTGCGCCCCACCACACGGCCGCGGCGCACGTAGAACACCTGCACAGAGGCCTCCAGCTCATCCCCCGCGAGGCCGATGACGTCGAGATCCTCGGCCCGGTCGGCGACCATCTGCTGCTTCTCGACGGCCTTGCGGACCGCTGCCAGCCGATCCCGCAGCCGCGCCGCTCGTTCGAACTCGAGGTCCGCCGCCGCGGCCGCCATCTCCTCCTCCAGCCGGCGGATCACGGGATCGGTCTCGCCGTCGAGGAACTCGACCAATTCGGCAACGAGCCGATCGTAGTCCTCCTCGGACACCTCGCCCACGCACGGCCCTGAGCACTTCTCGATGTGGAACAGCAGGCACGGGCGCCCGGAGCGCTGGTGACGCAGGAGCTTGTTGTCGGAGCAGGTGCGGACGGGGAAGGTGCGCAGCAGCAGATCGAGGGTCTCCCGGATGGCGTAGGCGTGCGCGTAGGGGCCGAAGTAGCGGGTGCCCTTGCGCTTGCGGCCCCGCATCACCATGGCCCGAGGCCAGTCGTCGTCCAGGGTCACCGCCAGGAAGGGGTAGCTCTTGTCATCCCGCAGCCGGACGTTGAAGCGGGGCTGATGCTGCTTGATCAGGCTGTACTCGAGCATCAGGGCCTCGACGTCGTTGCGGACCTGGATCCACTCGACCGACTCGGCGGTCTCCACCATCTGTGCTGTTCGAGGCGGCAGCGAGGAGGGGTTCTGGAAGTAGCTCGAGAGCCGCTGGCGAAGGCTGCGGGCCTTGCCCACATAGATGACCCGGCCCCGCGAATCCTTGAACTGGTAGGAGCCAGGCGCATCGGGGATGGAACCGGGCGGCGGCCGTTCAACCACCCTTCCAGCCTAAGATCGCCCGCACCCCATGGAGGCCCGCACCAACCGACGATCGCCGGCCGACGTGGTCGGTCTGACGCTGCTGGCCGTGGCCGTGGTGGCGCTCCCGCTGCTCGCCTCGGGGCGCATCACCGCCCGGTTCGGTGATTCCGACGAGGGCATCAACGGGGCCGTGTGGGCGACGAACAGCCGTGCGCTCCGTGAGCTCGGGGTGGTCGAGTCCCGATTCGGTGGCCGGCGGGCCGACGGATCGCTCTATGCCAGCCACCCGCCCGGGATCGTCGCCGAGACGGCGGCGGCCGAGACCGTCTTCGGCGAGCGGGAGTGGGCCAGCCGCATGCCCGCCTGGCTCGGCTCGATGGGGGCGATGGCCCTGCTGTTCGTGCTCCTGCGCGGCCTCGCGGGCCCGCTGGTGGCCGGCGCGGCCACCGCGGCCGTCGCGTTCAGCCCCATGTTCCTCGTCTACGGCGTGATGCTCGACACCCCCGTGACGTCATTCGTGTTCGGGCTCGCGGTCCTGCTCGTCTGGCACGCCGTCTGGGAAGGGCGCACCGGCCGGCTCACCAGACCGCCGGTTCTCGCCGGCGCGGCATTCCTCGCCGCGCTGGCCGGCTGGCAGGCCACCGTGCTGGTGGCGCTCTGCGGGGCCTCCCTGCTGGTCCGCCACCTCCGTGACCGGGAGCGACCGTGGCCGCCCGGCCTCTGGCTGCTCGCGGGCGGCGTGCCGGGAGCCGCGCTGTCGCTCTCGTGGGCCTGGTGGACCTATGGGAGCTTCGTGGTGATGCGTGACAAGTTCCTGGGGCGCTCCGCCGGCACCGAGGCGGCCTCGATCGCCGACATGGTCACCTTCCAGGTGCCGTGGATCCTGCAGCTCCTGGCGTTCGTGGTGATCGGGCTGGTCGGGTGCGGCGTCGCGCTCCGCTCGCCCCGCTACCGGCCCCTTGCCGCCATGTCGCTCGGCATCGTGGGGCTCTACGCCCTCGGGTTCCATGCGGCGTCGGCCGGCCACCAGTACTGGAACTACTGGGCGGTGCTGCCCGCCGCCGTGGGGCTCGCCTACGTGTTCGACCGGTTGGCGCGCGATGCCGGGACCAACGCGCCACTCGTGCTGGTGGGAGCGGTGGTGGCGATCGGGTTGGGCAACTGGCTGGTGGCCCCGCACCGAGCGGCCGACGAGATCGCCCGCGGGCACCGGACCGTCGATGCGCTGCTGGCCACCGACCTCCCGGCGGATTCGCAGGTGGTTCCCTACGTCGGCCAGGCCCTCCGGCCGGACTCCTGGATCCGCTACTACACCGGGCGCGCCGCCGAACCGGTGCAGAGCATCGAACACCTCGAACAACTCGCGGGCACCCGACCGGACAGGCCGGTGCTGGTGCTCGGCTGGTGCGCGGACGACGATCCGGGCCGACCCTTCTGCGAAGCCGCGGTCGACGCCCTCGGCCGGGCGGAGCCCGTGGTGTTGCCGGCGAACGCTCTCGTGCAACGCCTCGGCGGCTCGTCCCGGCCCGCGGGATGACGGAGGACTTCCGCGGCGTTGGAGAAGGCATACACTGATCTCAACGCCGGCCGGGCATCCGGCGACATATCGAGCCCCGAGACCGACATCCCCGTGGCGAGGCGACCCGGCTGTCCCCACCGGTCATATCGGGGTTCCTGCACCCATGGGGGTTCCAACGCACATGCTCCGGCTCCAAGTGCCGCTACCCGAGCGCTACACCAGCGCATCACCCGAGGAGCTGGCCGATCGGATCGCGACCGCCAAGACCGTGCTCGGCGATCGACTGTTCATCCTCGGCCATCACTACCAGCGTGACGAGGTCATGCGGTGGGCCGATGCCCGCGGTGACTCGTTCCGGCTCTCCGTCCTGGCGAAGGAGCACCCGCAAGCCGAGTACATCGTGTTCTGCGGCGTGCACTTCATGGCCGAGGCGGCCGACATCCTCACCGGCGACCACCAGAAGGTGATCCTGCCCGACCTCAACGCCGGCTGCTCGATGGCCGACATGGCCGACCTCGACTCGGTCGAGGAAGCCTGGGAGGTGCTCGAGCAGACCACGGACATCTCGGGTGTCGTGCCGATCACGTACATGAACTCCTCAGCCGCTCTCAAGGCCTTCGTCGGCGAGCACGGCGGCGCTGTCTGCACGTCGACCAACGCCACGGCCATCCTCCAGTGGGCGCTCGATCTGGGTGACTGGCGGGGGAAGGGCGCCGGCGGCCGTCAGGTGCTGTTCTTCCCCGACCAGCACCTCGGTCGCAACACCAGCTACCAGCTCGGCTACTCGGAGACCGACATGCGGGTGTGGAACCCGCATCTGGAGATGGGCGGTCTCACCGAGGCCGACCTCAAGGACGCGACGTTCCTGCTCTGGAAGGGTCACTGCTCGGTCCACCAGCGGTTCCGACCCGAGCACGTCGAGCAGTTCCGCGCCGAGCATCACAGCGGGATCGTGGTCGTCCATCCCGAGTGCGCACACGAGGTGGTGGAGCTCGCCGACCAGGTCGGTTCGACGGACTACATCATCAAGGCCGTCGCCGCCGCTCCCACCGGTTCGGTGATCGGCGTCGGCACGGAGATCCACCTCGTGCAACGGCTCAACGACGAGACGCCGGACAAGACCGTGCTCTCGCTGGACCCGCTCATCTGCCCCTGCTCGACCATGTTCCGCATCGATGCCGCCCATCTGGCGTGGGTGCTCGACAACCTGGTCGAGGGTCGCGTGGTGAACCAGATCACCGTGGACGAGCGCACGAGCGAGTGGGCGAGGGTGGCTCTCGATCGGATGCTCGCCATCACCTGATGGAAGCTGCCCACTACGAGCAAGACGGCCTCTGGGGCACCGAGAGCATCTTCACGCCGGAGCACCAGTTCCCGAAGCTCGACGCCGTCGCCAGTCTCGTGCCCGGCGATGCCCGAACGGTCGTCGAGCTGGGTGCGGGCGACGGTCGGGTCCTGCACCACCTGTCGACCGTGCGGCCGAACCTCACGAGCATCGCGGTCGAACGGAGCCTGGCCGCTCTCGGGCACGTCGAGCGACCGGGTGTCCGCGCCAGCATCGACGCCATCCCCGTCCGCTCCCGATCGGTCGACGTCGCCCTCTGCTGTGAGGTGCTCGAGCACCTGCCGGGACCGATCTTCGACAGTGCTCGCCGGGAGCTGGCACGCATCGCCGGTGACTGGATCGTGGTGACCGTCCCCAACCGTGAGAACCGGGCACGAGCAGACATCCGTTGCGAGGCATGCGGTTGCCGCTACAACGCCGATCGCCATCTCCGGTCCTTCGCTCCCGACGATCTGGCGACGCTCTTCGACGGCTTCGAGGTCGACGAGATCATCGAGACCGGCCCACACCAACCGGTGTACCCGCGGTGGGCGCGACTGGCGCTCGAGCGGCGGGGGTTGCTCGTCCGTCCCGGCTCACCCTCGTGCCCGCAGTGCGGTGCCGTCTACCCCTACGCGGTCGCCAACCACGAGATCGGTCCCTGCGAGCACGGTCCTGGCAGCCCGAGCCTCGGTGCCCGGAGCTACCGGTTGGCCCGCCGGTTCCTCCCCAAGGCCCGCCATCCCTACTACCTCTGCGCGCGGTTCCGACGCCGCTGAGGTGGGGTTACGCCGCGGTCATCACGGCGACGGCAGCGAGGGTCGACGCGACGGCGCCCGTCACCGCCGGGAGCCAGCGGGGCATCGAGACGCCTCGAAGCCGGCACGACATGGCGTGTTCCCCGGTGAGGATCACGACGGTTCCCAGGCTCACGCACGCGGCCGTGGTCCGGAGACCGAACCGGGCGCCGGCGACGACCAGGATCGCGGTCCCGACGAGCCGGGCGGTCTCCCATCCCACGACCACCCGTGCCCGACCCGCGGTGATCGCCTGGGCCACCGTCGTTCCGAGCAAGAGGCGCCACGGCACGGCGATGCTCAGGATCGCGAGCACCGGAGCGGTCTCCTCCCATGCCGCACCGAGCACCCGTGGCAGCACGGGCGCCATCACGAGGAGGAGCACCGTCCCGCTCCCACCGAGGATCCAGATGCGGCGCAGCAGCGCGTCGTAGCGCGCTTGCCGCTGGGCAGGGGATGCAGAGGCGAAGTCGATGAAGGCGCTCTGGGTGATCGGCGTGGCGAGGAACGCGGGGACCGCACTCGCGAAGCGGAAGGCGATGACGTAGACGGACAGCACCTCAGCCCCCATCAGCCAACCGATCAGCAGGTAGTCGACGTTGGCCACCAGGTAGGTCATGACCTGACCGAGCCACTCGTCCCGCGAGCGTGCACGCTCGCCCCCCGCGGTGAACATCGCCGGCCACGTGCGCACGAGGAGGCACTCGACCACGTGCTTCCCCACGAAGCCCACCCCCACCCAGCCCGGCGCGCCCGCGGTGATCGTCACGGCCACGCAGGCAGCGAAGAACAGACCCGCGCCGCCGATCTCGGCGGTCACGACCTCCCGAACCGCTCCCAGCTTCAGCGCGGCCGCCTTGCGGACGTAGGCCTCCGCGCTCAGCAGCCAGATCAGGCCGGCAGAGGCGATCACCGCACCCGTCGAGCTGCGCAGCCCGAGGCCACCCGCGACCGCCACCAGAGCCAGCACCCCATCCACGAGACGCAGGCGCTCGAGGCTCCGGCGGGCGATACGCCGGGACGGTGCGAGGCGGTAGACCGCGAAACCCACTCCGAAGTCCGAGACCTGCACCGCCAGCGAGTTGACGATGAACAGCACGGCGACCAGTGCGAAGCCGTCCGGCCCGAGGACCCGGGCCAGCAGCAACGAGGCGAGCCCGAGCGCGGCCTGGTCGATGATCCGGCTGAACGTCAGCCACCGGAGCAGGCCGCCTCCAGGCCGCTCGAGCGCGGCCGGGGCGTTCTCAGCGGCGTCCATGCCGGAGGAGTTCCCCCCATGCCCCGAGTGTCCAACCACCTGCCACCGCGGCGGATGCACCCAGGCTGACCAGGTGGCCGGCAGCGGAAGTGGAGGGACCCCGAGGTCCAGCGATCTCGAACAGCGCCGCTGACGCGGCTGTCAGGGCGGCGGCCCTCCGCGCCCGGCGCGGCCGGGTGAGTGACAGCGCGACCGCGGCCGTCCCGACCATGGGCACAACCAGGATCGCCACCTGGCGAGGCCGTGGTCGATCACCGGTCTCCCGCCAGTAGCGGACCTTCCAGGAGCCGAACCGCTGGTACTGGCGGAACAGATCGCCGAGCGACTCGCGGGGGCGGTAGCCGACCTCCATTCCCGCCTCGAACCACACGATCCCCCGCTGCGACATGCGGCGGTTCAGCTCGAAGTCCTGGTTGGTCGGGAACCGCTCATCCCACCCGCCGGCGGCGCGCAGGTCATCCGTGCGGAAGGCGCCGAGGTACACGGTGTCGGCCGGGCCACTGGACGCGCCTCGCCGGTATCGCGCCAGGCCCATCCCCCACCGGTTGTTGAGGGCCCGGGCGATGCCGGTGGCCGTCGGCGACAGGTCCCGCGGAACCGCCACCTGCGCGCCGCCGACGACCGCGACCTCCGGGCGCTGCACGAGCACCTCGGCACAGCGGCGCACGTAGTGGCTGGGGATCAGGCTGCGGGCATCGACCCGGCACAGCACCTCGCCCCGGGCCTCCGCCAGGCCCAGGTTGAGGTTCGACGGCGTGTCGCCCTGGGGGTTGCGCACCACGACCGCCCTGGCCAGAGCGCCGGCCGCGAGGTGCTTCTCCGCCAGCTCCGCTGTGCGATCCGTCGATGCTCCGTCGACGACGACCACCTCCAGGCGATGGTGAGGATGGTCCTGGGCGAGGATGGCGTCGAGGCAGTCCCCGATGTCGCGCTCTTCGTTGCGAGCCGGCACCACCACGGTGACCAGCGGCGCGCTCACCGGCCCTCCCGTCCCAGCACGCTGCGGATCGTACGGCCGACGATACGCAGGTCGAGAGCCAGGCTCTGGCGCCGCAGGTAGTAGAACTCGTACTGGAGCTTCTCGAGTGCGTCGCGCTCGTCACCGGCGTAGCCATACTTCACCTGGGCCCAGCCGGTCAGCCCGGGGCGCACGAGGTGGCGCAGATCGTAGAAGGGGAGCTTCTGGCTCAGCTCCTCGACGTAGTGGGGCTGTTCGGGCCGTGGCCCCACCAGGCTGAGATCTCCTCGCAGGATGTTCACCACCTGAGGAAGCTCGTCGAGGTGCGTCACTCGCAGCAGCCGCCCGAACGGCGTGACCCGCGGGTCCGCTTCGACGGTCCAACCGGTCGGTACCTCGTCGGGCCCGGCGCGCATGGTGCGGAACTTGAGGATCTCGAAGTGCTGGCCGTTCTTGCCCACCCGGGTCTGCCGGTACAACAGCGGGCCGCGGTTGGCGACGAGATTCCCGAGGAGCACCACTGGTGTCACGAGCGCCAGCAGGAACAGCCCCACCGTGCCGAACAGCACGTCGACCACCCGCTTGACCCGCCCGTAGCGGACCCTGTGCAGCTCGCCGATGTCGAACATGAGCGATACCCGCTCGAGCTCGCTGACCGGCAACATCCCCAGCCATTCCTCGTAGAACAGCGACAGCGTGCGGATACGCAAGCCGGACTCGTGCATGGCCGCCGCCTGGGCGACGATCGTCGGCGAGGCCTGCGCGTCGCGGTCGAGCACCAAGAGGTCGATCCGGTCACGGTCGGCGCGCTCGACCAGGGGCTCGCGCCCCCGACCGTTCGAGGCGGCCGCGTCGACCGGCAGCACCTCGATCACGATCGCCGGCCGTTCCGGGCTCCGGGCCACGTCCTCCCGGAGCAGGGACGGGTCCACGGTGTCGCTCACCACCAGCACCCGATCGCCGGTGGCGGCCGGCATACCGGCGCCGGCCAGCGCGACGCACACCAGGTACCAGGGAACGAGCAGGATGGCGCTGCCGAAGACCACGAATCGCGGCAGCAGAGCCTCCCCGAGGAACAGCTGCACGACCGACACCACGAACGCACCGGCCCCAGCCGCGGCCACTGACGTGGTCACCGCTTGCCGGGGTGAGCGAGGGAGATCCGGGAGACCGAAGCCGTAGGCCACCACCACCAGCACCGCGATGTAGAGCAGCGACCAACCGAACCGGGAGGTGCTCGTGTAGGAGTAGGGCGGATCCGCGATGGCGCGGCTGTGGTACACCGAGAGCCCGACCACCGCGGTGACGATGCCTGCGTACAGCAGCGGGCGCGCTGCTCGCCGCATGCTCAGCTCCGCTGACCGAGCAGGGGCGCGAGGAACTGGCCGGTGTAGCTCTCCGGCGTCGCGGCGACCTTCTCCGGTGGCCCTTCGACCACGACGGTGCCTCCTCCACTGCCGCCCTCGGGTCCGAGGTCGATGATCCAGTCCGCGGTCTTGATGACGTCGAGGTTGTGCTCGATCACCAGCACCGTATTCCCTTGATCGACCAGTCGGGAGAGAACCGTGAGGAGTTTGCGGACGTCCTCGAAGTGCAGGCCGGTGGTGGGCTCGTCGAGGATGTAGATGGTGTGCCCGGTGGAGCGCTTCGCCAGCTCGCTGGCCAGCTTGACCCGCTGGGCCTCACCCCCGCTCAGGGTCGGCGCCGGCTGGCCCAGCCGGACGTACCCCAGACCCACGTCGACGATGGTCTGCAGGTGGCGGGCGATCGACGGCTGGTTGGCGAAGAACTCGAGTGCCTCCTCGCAGGACATCTCGAGCACCTCGGCGATGTTGCGCTCCTTGAAGGTGACATCGAGCGTGTCGCGGTTGTAACGAGCCCCCTTGCAAACCTCGCAGGGCACGTACACGTCCGGCAGGAAGTGCATCTCGATCTTGATGGTGCCGTCGCCTGCGCAGGCTTCGCAGCGCCCCCCGCTCACGTTGAACGAGAAGCGACCTGGAAGATAGCCCCGCACCTTCGCCTCGTGGGTCTGCGCGAACAGCTTGCGGATGTGGTCGAACACCCCGGTGTAGGTGGCTGGGTTGCTGCGAGGGGTGCGGCCGATGGGCGACTGGTCGATGTTGATGACCTTGTCGAGGTGCTCGACGCCGTCGATGCCCCGGTGGAGGCCGGGCGGGATCTTCGAGCGGTAGATGCGTTGCATCAGCGCCCGGTAGAGGATGTCGTTGACCAGCGTCGACTTGCCCGATCCCGACACACCCGTGACCGCCACGAAGCAGCCGAGCGGGATCTCCACGTCGATGCCGCGCAGGTTGTGTTCCCGGGCACCCCGGACGGCGAGCCATCCCCCTGCCGGCTGGCGGCGCCGCTCGGGCACGGGGATCGACCGCTTGCCGGCCAAGTACTGGCCCGTCAGTGACCTCTTGGCACGCAGCAGCCCCTTCACCGGGCCCGAGTACACGATGTCACCGCCGTGCTCGCCGGCGCCGGGGCCGATGTCGACCACGTGGTCGGCGACCCGGATCGTGTCCTCGTCGTGCTCCACCACCAGGACCGTGTTGCCGAGGTCCCGCAGGCGCACGAGGGTGTCGATGAGGCGCCGGTTGTCCCGCTGGTGCAGGCCGATGGAGGGCTCGTCGAGGACGTAGAGCACCCCCACCAGGCCGCTGCCGATCTGGGAGGCCAGGCGGATCCGTTGGGCTTCCCCCCCGGCCAGGGTCCCGGCGGAGCGGCCGAGGGTCAGGTAGTCGAGGCCGACGTCGAGCAGGAAGCCCATGCGGGCGTTGATCTCCTTCACCACCCGCTCGGCGATCAGCCGGTCACGCTCGGACAGCTCGAGTCCCTCGAGCACCTTGGCCGCTTCACCGATCGACAAGTCGCAGATCTCCGCGATCGAACGGCCGTCTATCGTCACCCCCAACGAGAACGGGTTCAGGCGGGCCCCACCGCAGTCGGGGCAGGGGACCTCCCGCATGTAGCCCTCGACCTGCTCGCGCTGCGTGTCGCTCTCGGCGTCCGCGTGCCGGCGCTGCAGATAGGGCACCACGCCCTCGTACGCCGCGTGGTACGAGCGCTGGCGCCCGTACCGGTTGCGGTACCGCACGTGCACCCGGGTGCCCCCACCACCGTGGAGCAGCAGCTTCTGGTGCTTCTTGGGCAGCTTGCGCCACGGCGTCTGCGGGTCGATGCCGAACTCCTCGCAGACCGCCTCGAGCAGCCGCCGGAAGTACTGCGTGTGCGCCGAGGCCCACGGCGCGATGGCCCCCTCGGCGATGGACAGCTCGGGGTTCGGTACCACCAGCTCCGGGTCCACCTCGAAGCGGGTGCCGAGCCCGTCGCAGTGCTGGCACGCGCCGTAGGGGGAGTTGAACGAGAAGTTCCGGGGGGCGAGCTCGTCGAAGGACAGCCCGCACGTAGGGCAGGCCAGGTGCTGGCTGAAGGTGAGCGTCTCCTCCTCGCCCTCGCCCTCACGGGGCACCAGGTGCACCTCCGCCACCCCGTCCGCCAGCCGCAACGCGGTCTCCAGCGAGTCGGTGAGCCGCCGCTCGATGCCGGCCCGCTTGACCAGCCGATCGACCACCACCTCGATGGTGTGCTGCTCGTAGCGCGCCAGGTCGAGCTTCTCGGAGAGCTCGTGGAGCTCACCGTCGACCCGGGCTCTCGAGAAGCCCTGGCGGGCGAGGTCGGCCAGCAGCGTGTCATAGGTGCCCTTCCGGCCCCGGACCACCGGGGCGAGCACCTCGAAGCGCGTGCCGTCGGGTAGCTCGAGCACCCGATCGACGATCTGCTGCGGGGTCTGGCGGGTGATCACGGTGCCGTCCTCGGGGCAGTGGGGCACCCCGATGCGGGCGTAGAGGAGGCGAAGGTAGTCGTAGACCTCGGTGATGGTGCCCACGGTGGACCGGGGGTTGCGCGACGCGCTCTTCTGGTCGATCGAGATGGCCGGTGACAAGCCCTCGATGAAGTCGACGTCGGGCTTGTCCATCTGACCGAGGAACTGGCGGGCATAGGCGGAGAGCGACTCCACGTAGCGCCGCTGGCCCTCCGCGTAGATGGTGTCGAAGGCGAGCGACGACTTCCCCGAACCCGACAGCCCCGTGAACACGATGAGGCGGTCGCGGGGCAGCTCGAGGGAGATGTTCCGCAGGTTGTGCTCGCGAGCACCCCGAACGACGATCGTGTCGGCCACCGAGCCAGCTTACCGGCCGCCCATCGAACGTCTGTTCCTACGATCGGTCGTAGAGGACCGCGTACCACGGCGCCGCGGAGACGACCTGCACCGCCTCGCGCACCGACCACCCGTCGACCGCTGCCGGCTGCTCACCGGCCGGCAGGTAGGTGGCCACGGTCACTTGCCGGATACCCAGGTCCCGGAGCTGCTCCAGGGCCCGACCCAGGTCGTCGCGCGGCACCAGCAGCCACCGGCCCTCGTCCAGGTGCCGCCACGACAGCCGGGGGATGAGCCGCTCGGTGGCGACGACCACCGGTGGCCCCCCGTCACCGCTGGTCGTGGTGGCGGCCACCGCCGCCACCCCCTCGGTCAGCTCCGCCGTGCGCTGGTGGGACCCGCGAAGTGCCGCCACGCCCGTGATGCTGACGGCCACGGTGCAGACGGCCAGTGCACCGGCGGCGAGGCGCCGGGTGTCGGCCGGCAGGCCGAGCAGACTCCGCCACAGCGCCCCCAGTGCGACCGGCACCACCAGCACCAGGCCGATCGCGAAGTACCGACCTCCCCACTCCCCGGTGCCACCCCGCTCGTACTGGGTCAGGATGACGGCCGCCGCGAACAGCCCGCTGATCGCGAGGAGCGCGCCCGCGAGCCCGGCGGTGTCCTCCCGGCGGAGGCTGGCCAGCCCGGCGGCGAGCACCGGGAAGGCCACCAGGAGCCCGGTCACCGTGCCGTGCTCCACGCTCACCGCGGCGAGGAACGAGAGCACCGCGGCGGCACCCGAGAAGGCAGCCGTCAACCTCCCGAAGCGGGCGGAGCGCGCCGCCAACGCGGCAGCGGTGACGAGCAGCAGCGCGAGGAACAGGAGCTCCTCGTCACCGAAGCCGAACCAGGTCGTGGTGAAGCCCGACACCCGCCCGGCGAGTCCTCCCCCGGCGGACCCCGTCGCCGGGATGCTGACGCTGGCTGTGCCCAGGATGGCCTGCACCCAGATCCGGTTCAGCACGAACGCCACGGCGGCCGCGCCGGCCAGGGTGACCGCGACCACGGCGTCGTCGACGGATCGCCGGCGAGTCCACCGCCAGCCGGCCACGATCGCGCCGGCCGCCGCCAGCAGCAGAGCCTCCTGGCGGACGCCCACCGCGACGAGGACCGCCGCTCCGGCGGCGACCAGCAGGCCGGGACACCGCCGCTCGTACCAACCGAGCACGCTCACCGCGGCCCCCGCGACGCAACCTGCGGCGAACGCATGGGCCATCACCAGGTACCCGTCGAACAGCAGCGGGCTGCCGGCGCCGATCAACCAGAAGACCGGGACCACCAGCTCCGGGCGCAGGCGTCTGGTGATCGCCGCCGCCCCCCATGCCGCGGCGACCGTTCCCGCCAGGCTCAGCCCTACCACCGCGCCCATCCCACCGATCGCGTAGAGGCCGGCGACCATCACCGCATAGAGGGGCAACTTCGCGTACGGGGCGAACCGGTCACCGGCCCTGGCGGCCCGGTCGAGCGGGTACCACGCCAGATCCGGATCCGCCTCGGGGAACGGGTGCGGGGCCAGCCACCCGTCGCCTTCGATGAGGTGGTCCGCCTGGGCGAGCACCGCCCCCTCGTCGGCGGAGAAGGAGGGGTTGAGCCCGACCAGTGGTGCCAGGCACACCAGCACCGCCACCAACGCGACCACGTGCGGCCACAGCCGAACCGGCCGGGTCGGATCGCCAGCCGTCACGGCGCGAGCGTCATGCGGGGCTCGGTACGGGCTAGCCGTACCAGCCCGACACGTCCGCGATGACGTGCACCGAGCCGCGGTTGTTGAAGATCGACACCTTGCCCGAGCTGCCGATCCTGGCGGTGACCGCGTTGGGGATCGTCCAACCCGCCTGCCAGTTCAGGCTCGACGCCAGCGGGCGGGTCGACCCGCTGGGCCACACCGTGAGGAAGGAGGAGTCCGTGGTCGCGGTCACGGTGACGTTGAGCAGCACGGCCTCTGCGATGTTCGGCACGTAGTCACCCTTGACCGTGATGTCACGACTCGTGCCAGCCCCCCAGGGCGTGCTGTACGGGCCGACCTTCGACTCCGGTCGCGAGTCCTGGATGCGCACCGGCGCGACCGGATGGAACGCCTTGCCCGTACCGGCCTTGAAGTAGCCGACCACGTCGAAGATCACGTCCACGTTGCCGCGGTTGTTGAACACGCTGACCTGGCCGCCAGAGCCCACCTGGACGGTGACCGCGTTGGGGATGGTCCAGCCGGCCTGCCAGTTCAGGCTCGACGCGAGAGGCCGAGGCTGCCCCTTCGGCCAGATAGTGAGGTAAGAGCTGGCGGTGGTGTTGGTGACCGTGGCGTTCAGCACCACGGCGGTGGCATCCGCCGGCACCGGGCTGGTCCCCCCGGCGACCACCACGTCCCGGCTGGTGCCCGCACCCCACGGGCTGCCGTACGGCCCGACCTGCGGCCCCGAGGGCCGCGAGTCCTGGATGCGCACCGGCGTGAGCGAGGTGAAGCCGGCCGCCGGCGCGGTGCGGTAGTAGCCCACCACGTCGAAGATCACGTCCACGTTGCCGCGGTTGTTGAACACGCTGACCTTCCCCCCGGTGCCCACCTTGACCGTCACGGCGTTGGGCACGGTCCAGCCTGCCTGCCAGTTGAGGCTGGACGCGGTCGGTCGGTCCGCTCCCTTCGGCCAGATCGTCAGGAAGGAGTTCTGGGTGGTGCTCGTGACCGTCACGTTCAAGACCACCGCGTCGGCGTCAGGGGGAACCCCACCAACTCCGGCCACGGTGACGTCACGGGTGGTTCCAGCACCCCAGGGGCTGCCGTACGGGCCCACCTGCGGCCCACTCGGGCGGGAGTCGAGGATGCGCACCGGTGACATGGCGTTGAACCACACGTCCGGAGGGGGTGGCGGGCCCTTCACGAAGGTCCAGGTCTCGGACATCCCCAACACCGCTCCCCCGCTGTCGATGCTGGCCACCCGCCAGAAATACACACCGTTGGGGTAGTCCTGCACGGGGGCGAAGGACGTGGTGGAGGTGGTCACGGTCTCCTTCACCGGGGAGAACGACGAGGAGGTGGCGATGTCGACCCGGTACTGGGCGGCATTGGCCACCGGACTCCACTCGAGGAGCAGGGCACTGCCCGGCACGTTCGCGCCGTCGGCCGGCGCGACCAGCGCCGGCGCCTCGGGACGGATCGTGAACGTACGAAGCTGGCCGTTGGTCTCCGGCGCACTCCACGGCCCCTTGCGGCTGTCCGCGTCGAAGCGCCGGATCCGCCAGCCGTAGGTGCCCGCCGGAAGGTTGCCGTTGGGCACGATGGCCGTCATGTTCGTGCTGCCCGAGAATACCCGGTTGGCGGTGACCAGCACCTGGTTCGGATCCTCGACGTTCTTGTAGATCTCGACGTCGTAGCCGAGCGCGAAGAGCTGCGGTGCCCAGCGCAGCACCGGCACCCCGAACACCTCCGCCCCGTTCGCCGGAGCGGTCTGCGTCGGCACCGGGGAGCGCTTCTCGCGCGTCGCGGGGTCGAAGACCCCCGGTTGGCTCCACGTGAGGTAGTTATCCGACGCGTCCAGGGCCTGCACCCGCCAATAGAGCGGGCCGTCGGGGTAGGTCATGTCGGGTGCGACATAACTGGTCTGGTCCACCGTGGCGGAATCGAGGATGGTGGCGAAGTCCGCTCGGGTGGAGATCTGGATGCGGTACCGCTCGGCGGCCTGGGAGGCCTTGTCAGCGGTAGAGGTGGGGCTCTGGTTGGTGAGCAGGTAGTCACGCCAGCGGAAGATCACCCCGTTCTGGATCCGGTCGTCAGGCCCGAGATCGGTGCCAGGCTGCTCGCCGGGTGCAGGCGCGGTGCTGGCGAGCTCCCGGGGCGCCAGCAGCTCGACCCCTCGCGACTCCTTCCGGAAGGCCCGCACCGGCGAGTTCGGATCGGTGGCGAACGAACCCGGTTCGGGGGCGTCGATGTCGATCGGGCGGGCGTACCAGTAGATGGCTTGCCCCGCCTGGCTGTCGGCCAGGGAGAGGGTCGGGGTGTGGGACACGTCGTAGGTGTTCACGGTCCCGGAGGAGATCACGTTCGTGAAGTTGATGTCTCGCGCGAACTGGACCTGGTAGCGCCCGGTGTAGCCGGGAACCGGGTCCCACCGCAGGGTGGGGGTCTCGTAGACCTTGCCGGTGCAGTCCGGCGAGCAGTGCACGGGGGACACCAGGGTGGTGGCGTTCGGCGCGAGCACCCCGAAGGTGGACTTGGCCGCCACCCCGTCGTGGACGAGCGTGGTCCCGTTGTACGCCTTCACGTACCACTCCCAGATGCCCTGGGTGAGACCGAGGCTCGGGTACGCGAACCCCGGGGCGGTGAGGTCGTCAGCGCCCGTGAGGATGCTGAACGTGCCCGAGCCCGGCGCCTTGGCCCAGATCTCGTATCGGGTCGCGCCCGTGATCTTCCGCCAGGTGAGCACCGGGGTGTGCGAGGGGTTCGCGACCGCGGGTAGCGGTTGGAAGGACCCCACCGACGGTGGGGCGGCGTTCAGCGTGAACCGGCGCTTCAACGAGTCGTGCGTCGCAGGCCCACCGTTGCGCTGGACGTACCAGGTGAAAGGCCCGTCGGAGGGGATCAGCGTCTGCGGGACGTAGGAGGTGCTCGCCGTCGTGGCGGTCTCGGCCACCGTTCCGTTGCCGCGCTCGATGGTCACCGTGTAGCTGGTGGCACCAGGCTCGCCGGTCCACCGCAGCACCGGGAGATCGACCGGCGTCGTGATCGTGTCGGCAGGCTCGAGGCCCCGCACCATGTCGGGCTGGAAGACGAACGAGCCGGTCGCCGACCAGATGCCATTGACGGGCACGGGGTCGTCGAGTGGTCGCACCCGCCAGTAGCAGGTGTCGCCCACGGCGCAGGCCCCGGTGGTCAGCAGGCGGCGGACGCCCGAACTCACCGTCAGGTTCGTGAGCGTATAGCTGGTCTGGTTGGTCGTGAAGCTGACGTTCCCCGAACTGAACGTCGGGGAAGGACTGATCTGCAGCTGGTACCGGCTGGCCAACTTCACGGGGGTCCAGGTGAACTGGGGGTCGGCCAGCGCTGACCCGTTGGCGGGGAGACACAGCTGCACCACCGTGAAATCGTTCGTCGACAGACAGCCCGGCGGCGGGTCGGCCGAGGGTGGGCTGGTGAGCTCGGGGGCCGGCCATGAGCGGGTGAAGGTCCTGGTGGGTGACCAGGGCCCGGCGACACCCGAGACGTTCTTGGCCCGAACCCGCCAGTAGTAAGCGCCGTTGTTGAGGGTCGTCGACGGGGAGTACTGCGTCGACTTGATGTTCGTGGCGTTGACCACCACGTTGTTGGTGAAGTTGATGTTGGAGCTCACCTGCAGGTCGTATGCGGAGGCGCCCTTCGCCGGGGTCCAGGCCAGCACCACGTCGTCGATGGAGGGGCTGTTGGTGTCGGGGGGGTAGATTCCCTGGGGGACCTCGGGCCAATCCATCGAGTAGCTCTGCGGGGTGCTCCACAGCGTCGGGACTCCCGCCGCAGACTTGGCCCGCACCCGCCAGTAGTAGGTCTGCCCCACCGTCTGGGGGCTACTCACCGAATAGGACGTGTTGGAGGTGGTCGCGGACACGGTGATCGGCGCGGTGAACTGGTCCTCCGTGTCGATCTGGATCTCGTAGGTCTTGGCACCCGACAGTGGCGACCACTCGAAGATCAGGGCATCGTCGGGGTACGTGAGGGTCGCCCCGCTCAGCGGCGCGATCGGTTCCGGGCCGTTGGGAGCGGTCTTCGTGAACGTCCAGGTGTCGCTGAACGGTCCGGCGGCGTTGGCCGCGTCGTAGGCCCGCACCCGCCAGTAGTGCAGCACCTGGGCGAGATCGGCCGGCGGTGTGGCCATGAGGTTGTAGGTGGTCTGGCTGTAGACCGTGCTCGAGAAGGTCGGGTTGGTCGAGACCTGCACCTGGTACTTGACCGCGCCGGCCACCGCGTTCCAACTCAGCACCGGGTTCGACGTGGGGACGGACCCGTCCGCCGGGCCGACCAGGGTCGGGGCGGGCGGTGCAGCCCCGACGGGTGCGATACCCAGGCCCGCGGCCAGGATCGCCGCCGCGATGGCCATGACGAGTCTCTTGGACGCACGTCCCACCTCGACCTCCACTCCCCATCGGCCACCGCTCGGCCGCCCATGGCATGTGCTTGGAGATGCGACTATGACAAGCCGCGAGGCAGATACTAGACGTGGTGGCGCGGACGCGACCCGCGCTTCGAGGCCGGTGCCGGCCGACTACCGGGGGATGCGTTCGATCACCACGACCCGGCCGAGCGGGGTGCTCCGCGACGCCACCGGTTCCCATTCCGCCCACTGCCCCCGAGGGATCCCCGGGGCATCGAACAGGATCACCCGCTCGACACCGGCACCCGCCAGCCCCTCGGCGGCGAGGGCCCCGCTCCCGTCCCGGACATCCGGCGCCAACCAGACGTAGCGGTCGAACCCCCCGAAGAGCAACTGCGGGACCAGCCGGTTGTAGGACACCACGATCGGGCGATCCGGGTGGGCGCCGACCCCCGCTCCGCCGGCCACGGAGCTCAACTCGCTCAGCGCGACCTGCGTGGCCGCGACCGAATCGTGCCGATGCCGGATGACCCGCAGCCCGATCAGCGCCACCGTCAGGGACACCGCCACCGACAGCGCCACCACCCGATGGGCCGTCGCCGGCTGCCAGACCGAGCTGGCGCGACGGATCGCGTCCAGGCCGAGAGGGGTGAAGACCGGGAGGATGACCGCGAAGTAGCGCCCGCCCCACTGGATGCTGCCTCCCACCGGGTAGTTGGTGGCCAGGACCGCAGCGGCGAACAGTGCGGTGGTCAACCCGAGCAGCGTGGGGAGCGGGGTCGCGAACTGTCCCCGGGTGAGCAGCACGACTCCGACGAGCAGGATCGGAAAGGCGGCGAACAACCCGAACAGCTCCAAGGGGGGCGAGAGCAGGCGGATCCCATAGCAGGCCAGGGCAGCCGAGAGCGCGAGCGCCAACGGGGCACCGCGCCGGTCGATCCTCGCCCGGGCCGCACCCACGACCAGCAGCACCAGGGCCGCCACGACGACGACCACCCCAAGCGTGAATCGCCCACCCACCCCCGGGTCGAGCCAGTCGTTCCACAGCGCTTCCACCCGGCCCAGGACCCACGGGCGGGGGCGATGCGAGAGCCTGAGCCCGGGACGGGGTGACGCCGTGCCGAGGATCGAGCGGACGAGGACCCGCTCGGTCACGAACGTTGCCCCGATCGACGTCGCCGTCACCGCCGCTGCGACCAACATCCAGCGGGAACGCCAGACGATGGCCAGCGCGCCGAGTGCGATGCCGAGGGCACCGCCCGCCAGGACCCCCTCGGTACGCAGCAGGCCGGTGACCACCACCAGCGCGCACCCGGCGGCGATCAGGGCGCCGCGAGCGAGGGAGCGCCGCTCGTGGGACTCCCAGATCGCGAGCACGGCCCAACCGAACGAGGCGGCGGCGATCGTGTGCGCCAGCACGGCGAAGGCATCGATGAACAGCGGGCTCGCCAACCCCAGCGCCCAGAGGGCCGGGCGGGCCAGCGAGGGTGAGAAGCGCTGAGCCAGCAGCCCGCCCGAAGCCGCCGCGAGCACCGTCCCGGCGACCGACAGCCCGACGAGACCCCAGTCCCCGCCGACCGCACCGACGAGCTGCAGCAACCTCGGGTAGAGCGGGTGCTTCCCGTAGGGGGCCAGTCCCCTCGACCCGTGATCCCCGATAGGGAAGGGGCTCAGCACCCCTTCGGGGTCCACCTCCGGGACCGGGTTGTCGTAGATCCAGGTGCCGTGATCCAGCAGCTCGGCCTGGAGGATCGCTGCCCCCTCGTCGCTGGTCCACCCGAACCCCGGCCGCGTGTACCAGGCACACAGGACGAGCACGGCAGCGAGCACGCACAGATGCAGCGGCAGCGGCGCACGCCAGAGCCGGCGCGCGACGGCGATCGCCCCGACCTGCGTGGTCTCGGCGTCAGTCACCGATGGTCAGCCCACCTCGCGCAGCTCGCGCTTGAGCTCCCTGATCTCGTCCCGCAGGCGGGCAGCGTATTCGAACCGGAGATCGGCGGCGGCCTCGTGCATCTCCTCCTCGAGCGTGCGGATGAGACGGGAGAGCTCGTCCGCCGGCAGCCCGGCGAGATCCTGGCGAGCAGCATCCCGCCGGGTCGAGCGGCGCCCGGCACCGGGCACCGGCGAAGCCTCGCCAGGACGGAGATGGGCGAGGATGTCGGTGACCGCCTTGCGGATCGTCTGGGGATCGATGCCGTGTTCGACGTTGTAGGCCATCTGCAGCTGGCGGCGGCGGTTGGTCTCCGAGATGGCCCGCTGCATCGAGTCGGTGACCGTGTCCGCGTACATGATCACCTGGCCATCGACGTTGCGGGCCGCCCGGCCGATGGTCTGGATGAGCGACGTCTCGCTCCGGAGGAACCCTTCCTTGTCAGCGTCGAGGATGGCGACGAGCGACACCTCGGGCAGATCGAGCCCCTCCCGGAGCAGGTTGATGCCCACCAGCACGTCGAACTCGCCCAGGCGTAGATCGCGGAGGATCTCGATGCGCTCGATGGTGTCGATGTTCGAGTGCAGGTACCGCACCCGCAGCCCCTGCTCCAACAGGTAGTCGGTGAGGTCCTCGGCCATCTTCTTGGTCAGCGTGGTGACCAGGACCCGGTCGCCCTTCGCCACCCGCTGGTTGATCTGCTCGATCAGGTCGTCGATCTGGCCCTTCGTGGGCTTGACGATCACCTCCGGGTCGACGAGGCCGGTCGGCCGGACGATCTGCTCCACCACCCGCGTGGAGTGCTGCTGCTCGAAAGCACCGGGAGTCGCCGACAGGAACACCACCTGCCCGACCCGCTCGAGGAACTCGTCGAAGCGCAGGGGCCGGTTGTCGGCCGCCGAAGGCAGCCGGAACCCGTGCTCGATCAGGGTCTCCTTGCGGCTTCGATCCCCTTCGTACTGGCCGTGCAGTTGCGGGACGGTGACGTGGCTCTCGTCGATCACCACCAGGAAGTCATCGGGGAAGTAGTCGAGCAGTGTGTAGGGCGGTTCTCCCGGGCGGCGGCCGTCGATCGGCGCCGAGTAGTTCTCGATCCCGTTGCAGTAGCCCACCTCCTGCATCATCTCGAGGTCGTACTGGGTGCGCATGCGCAGGCGCTGGGCCTCGAGCAACTTGCCCTGCTGCTCGAACCACGCCAGCCGCTCCTGCAGCTCCGCCTCGATGCGGGCGATGGCGGCCCGCATACGCTCCTCACCCGCGACGTAGTGGGTCGCGGGGAACACCACGAGCTCGTCGAGCTCGCTGACCTTCTCGCCGGTCAGCGGGTCGACCACCAGGATGCGCTCGACCTCGTCGCCGAAGAGCTCGATGCGAACCGCCGTCTCGTCGTACGCGGGGTGGACCTCGATGGTGTCCCCCCGGACCCGGAACTTCCCCCGAACCAGGTTCAGGTCGTTGCGCTCGTACTGCATGTCGACCAGTCGGCCCAGGATCGACCGTTGGTCGTGGAGCTCGCCCACCCGGATGATGAGGAGCTGGTCGCGGTACTCCTCCGGGGCACCGAGCCCGTAGATGCACGACACCGAGGCAACCACGATCACGTCCCGGCGGGTCAGCAGCGCCGAGGTCGTCGAGTGGCGGAGGCGATCGATCTCGTCGTTGATCGAGGAGTCCTTCTCGATGTACGTGTCGGTCGAGGGCAGGTAGGCCTCGGGCTGGTAGTAGTCGTAGTAGGAGACGAAGTACTCGACCCGGTTGTCGGGGAACAGCTCACGGAACTCGTTGGCGAGCTGCGCCGCCAGGGACTTGTTGGGCGCGATCACGAGGGTCGGCCGCTGCACCCGCTCGATCGTCCAGGCGATCGTGGCGCTCTTGCCCGAACCGGTGATGCCGAGCAGGGTCTGGAAGCGGTTTCCCGACCCCAGGCTCTCGACCAGCTCCTCGATGGCCCGCGGCTGATCTCCGGCGGGCTCGAGCTCGGAGACCACACGCAGAGGAGGCACGGACCGAGCGTACCGACGAGGTCCGCCGTTCGAGCTCGGAGCAGGCCAGGCGCCACCCGCTCGCGGGAGCCGGAGCCCGGGCGCAGTAGGGTTCGAGCCCGGAGCTGTCACCGAGAGGAGGAGCCGCGATGCGTGACGCCCTCGGGGCGGTGCAGTCGATGCTGGTGCTGGGCGGCACCTCCGAGATCGCGCTGGCCACCGCCCGCCGCCTCGTCGCGCGAGGCTGCCGGCTGGTCGTGCTCGCCGTGCGCGACCCCGACACCGCCGCCGGCGCCACGTCCCAGCTCGAGCGCCTCGGCGCGTCCGTGGACGTCGTGGCGTTCGATGCGCTCGACACCAGCTCCCACCAGCGGGTCATCGGCGACGTCTTCGATCGGCACGGCGACATCGACCTCGTCCTGCTGGCGTTCGGGGTCCTCGGTGACCAGAACACGTTCGACCACGATCCGACTGCGGCCGCGGCTGCCGTCTCGGTCAACTACGTGGGCGCGGTCACGGCTTCCCTCGCCGTCGCCGAGCGGTTCCGGGACCAGGGTCACGGCACCCTGGTCGTGTTGTCGTCGGTCGCGGCCGAGCGGGCACGCCGGACCAACTTCGTGTACGGCTCGTCCAAAGCGGGCCTGGACGCCTTCACGCAGGGTCTCGGTGATGCGCTGGCCGGCACGGGCGCCCGCACCATGGTGGTGCGCCCCGGCTTCGTGCACACCCGGATGACGGAAGGCCTCCCCCCGCAGCCCTTCGCCACCTCGCCCGAGGCGGTGGCGGAGGCCATCGAGCGGGGCCTGGCCAGAGGCGACGAGATCATCTGGGCCCCGGCCATCCTGCGCTGGGTGTTCGTCGTGATGCGTCACCTACCCCGCCGGCTGTGGCGCGTGGTCTCGGCCCGTTGACCGCCCGACCCCGCCCGTCGCTGCCCGGGGCACTGCTCCGGGCGCTGCGCCCGAAGCAGTGGATCAAGAACGTGCTGGTCCTCGCCGCCCCGGTGGCGGCCGGAGTCATCGACGACCACGACGTCCGTCTCGAGACCCTGGCCGCGTTCGCCGCCTTCTGCCTGGCCGCGAGCGGGACCTACGTGCTCAACGACGCCCGCGACATCGAAGCCGACCGCCTCCACCCCACCAAGCGCCACCGCCCCATCGCTGCCGGGGCCGTGCCGATCCCGCTCGCCTACGTACTGGGCCTCGCCCTCGTCGCGGGCTCGCTGCTCGTCGGGTTCGAAGCCGCCCCGAACCTCGGCTGGACCATCCTCGCCTACCTCGTCCTCACCACCGCCTACACGCTGTCCTTGAAGCACATCCCGGTGCTCGACGTGATCGCCGTGGCGTCCGGCTTCGTCCTCCGGGCCGTGGCGGGAGCCGCGGCGACGGGCGTGCCGATCTCGGAGTGGTTCTTCATCGTGACCTCGTTCGGCGCCCTCTTCATGGTCTCGGGCAAGCGGTCGGGGGAGGCCAGTGACCTCGGTATCGACGCCGCGGACGTGCGAGCCACGCTCGGTCACTACTCGTCCTCCTACCTCGCGTACCTCCGGACGGTGTCGTCGGGCGTGGTACTGGTGGCGTACTGCCTGTGGGCCTTCAGTTCGGCGGAGGCCTCGCCCGGCGCCGGGCTGTGGTACCAGCTCTCGACACTCCCGTTCGCCGTGGGCATCCTGCGTTACGCGATGCTCATCGACCAAGGGCACGGGGCCGAGCCGGAGCACCTGGTGCTGTCCGATCGGATGCTGCTCGCCACCGGCGCGGCCTGGGCCATCATCTACGGCTATGCCGTCTACGCCGGCTGACGGGGCGCCGGCGCTCCCCGCCCGCCACTCGGAGCTGTCCGGCTGGGGGCGCACCTCGCCGAGCGCGGCGCGGGTGCTGCGGCCCGCCTGGGCCGACGAGCTGCGCCCGATGCCGAGCGATCGGCGCGGGGTGATCGCGCGGGGCCTCGGGCGCAGCTACGGCGACGCGGCCCAGAACGCCGGCGGCACGGTGATCGACATGACAGGCGTGGCGACGTTCACCCTCGACCGGGAGTCGGGCGTGGTCACCGCCCAGGCGGGGGCGAGCCTCGATGCGCTCATGCGGGTGCTGGTCCCCCGTGGCTTCTTCGTGCCGGTGACCCCGGGGACCCGGCACGTCACGGTCGGCGGGGCGATCGCGGCGGACATCCACGGCAAGAACCACCACGTCGCGGGGTCCTGGTGCCAGCACGTCCGCTCGATGAGGCTCACGGTGCCTTCCGGCGAGCAGGTCGAGATCACCCCCACGATCGACCCCGAGCTGTTCTGGGCGACGGCGGGCGGCATGGGCCTGACGGGGGTGGTGCTCGAGGCCAGCTTCGAGTGTCCTCGCATCGAGACAAGCCGCTTGCTGGTCGACACCGAGCGCACCCCGGACCTCGACACGCTGATGGAGCGGATGGAAACCGGCGACGTCCGCTACGACTTCTCGGTGGCCTGGATCGACCTGCTCGCCTCCGGCCGGTCCCTCGGTCGCTCCGTGCTCACCCGAGGCCGGTTCGCCACCGTCGACGAGCTGCCGCCGACCGAGCGGCACGATCCACTGGCGTTCGAGCCGCGCACGCTCGGCGCCGCACCTGCGTGGGCGCCTTCCGGCCTGCTCAACCGGGCCACCGTCCGGGCCTTCAACGAAGCCTGGTACCGCCGTGCGCCCGCCCGCCGGGAAGGGGAGATCCAGACCATCACCCAGTTCTTCCACCCGCTGGACGCCATCGACCGCTGGAACCGGCTCTACGGCGAGCGTGGATTCCTCCAGTGGCAGTTCGTCGTGCCCTTCGGGGAGGAGCAGACGCTGCGCAGGATCGTGGCCCGCCTCAGCGCAGCAGGATGCACGTCGTTCCTCGCCGTGCTCAAGCGCTTCGGCGAGGCGAACCCCGGCCCGCTGTCGTTCCCTCTGGCCGGCTGGACGCTCGCCCTCGACATCCCCGTCGGGACCCCCGAGCTGGCGCGCCTGCTCGACCAGCTCGACGAGCAAGTGGCCGCGGCCTGCGGTCGCGTCTACCTCGCGAAGGACAGCCGCCTGCGGCCGGAGCTGCTGCCCGTCATGTACCCCAGGCTCGACGACTGGCGAGCGGTGCGCGACCGGGTCGACCCGACCCGATCGCTGCGGAGCGATCTCGCCCGCCGGCTGTCACTCTGACCGGGGGGCGCCCGCGGCACGCGGGGCCCCGGCCAGCAGCCAGTCCCAGCACTCCTCGATGCGAGCTGCCAGCTCGGCCCGGGACCCGTTGTTCTCGATCACGAAGTCGGCTCTCGCCAGGCGCTCCTGGCGCGACGCCTGACGGCTGATCCGGGCCCGGGCGTCGGCCTCGCTGAAGCCCCGTTGTTCGACCAGGCGGCGGACCGCGATCTCCGGATCGGTGTCCACGACGATCAGCGCCGCCACGTCATCCCTGCCCGACTCGATCAGGAGGGGGACATCGAGGATCACGATGTGGCCGGTGCCCTGCTCGGCCTCCAGGCGCCGGGCGATCTCGGCGCCCACCGCGGGGTGGACAATGGCGTTGAGGTCCGCCAGCGCGTCGGCGTCGTTGAACACCAAGTCCGCCACGGCTTGGCGATCCAGGCGCCCGTCCTCGCACAAGATCCCCTCGCCGAACCGCTCGACCATCGCCGCCAGCACGGGCTGGCCCGGCTCCTGGAGCTCCCGGGTGATGGCGTCGGCATCGATCACGACCGCACCCCGGGCCGCGAGGGAGCTGGACACGGTCGACTTGCCCGAACCGATGCCCCCGGTCAACCCCACGAGCAGCACGGCCGGGGACGCTACCATCGGGCGGCTCGGGCGGGATGAGGGGTCACAACCCCGGACGATCGACCGATTGGTTCCTGTGGACGACGACGCGACCGCTGCCACGACCGCCACCGTGCGCCCCCCCAGCGACCCGAACGGCGAGGCACTGACCCCCCGGGCCGCCGATCTCGCTCGCCTGCGGACCCGAGGATCCGAGCCGGGTACGGGCCCGCGGGGCGACGGGAAGAACTGGCGCGACCGGCTGGTCGAGCTGGCGCAGACGACCGACGGATCGGCCCACGACGACGGGATCGGGATCCTCGAACCGGTGGACCGGGTGGCCACCTTCGGCCCCGCCATCCTCGCCATCCGCTGGGGAACGACCGTGGCCTCGATCGCGCTCGCCACCCAGGACATCGCCCACCCACGGTGGCTCCTGGTGACGTGGTCCGCGGTCATCGTCACCTACACGGTGCTCCGGACCGCCAGGCCCATCCGGTACTACGGCGACGTCCGCAGCCTGCTGTTCGTGATCGGGGAGGTCGCGCTCCACGTCGCCGCCCTGCTCAGCACCGGCTACTGGGAGAGCCCGTTCATCCTCACCCTCGTGACCGCCATCAGCGTCGCCGGGTTCGCCCGGGGGTTCGGCTTCGGCCTGCGCATCGGCATCGTGTCCGCGCTGGCGGTCTCGCTCCCCTACCTCATGGAGGATCCGAGCGAAACACGCATCGTGGACTCGGGCCAGTGGACGCTGGTGCTGCTCATGGTGGCGCTGATCGCGGGCTACGCCCGGCGCATCTCCGGTGAGGCCGACCGGCAGCACTCCCTGGCCCTGGACCGCCTCGGCCGCCTCGCGGACGCCAACGCGCTGCTGTTCTCGCTGCATCGGGTGACCCAGACCCTCCCGGCGTCGCTCGATCTTGACGACGTCCTCGACACCACCATCGGGCGGCTCAAGGGACTGTTCGACTTCGACACCGCCGTCATCCTGGCCTTCGACGACACCGACGGGAACTGGCAGGTCCTGCGGCGGGAGGGTGTGGGCCGCATGGCCTCCCGAGTGCTCGACCAAGACCTCACCCCGCCGCTGCGCCGGGCCATCCTCGACGAGACCGTCATCAACGTGCCCAGCCTGCCGGAGGCCGGATGCGCCGGGCTGACCCCCAAAGCCAGCTCAGGCCTGTACGCGGTGCTCTCGGCCCGAGGGTCGACCATCGGGCTCATCGCCATCGAGGATGCCGAGGAGCGGCACTTCACCGCCCGCGACGCCGAGCTGCTCCAAGGCTTCGTGGAGCCTGTCGCGCTAGCCATCGACAACGCCCGCTGGTTCGCCCGCCTGCGCACGGTGGGCGCGGACGAGGAGCGCTCACGGATCGCTCGCGACCTCCACGATCGGATCGGGCAGTCGCTGGCGTACCTCGCGTTCGAGCTCGACCGGATCGTGACCAAGTACGACAGCGGCGAGGCGCTCGACGGAGCGCTCGAACAGCTCCGAGACGACGTCCGCGGCGTCATCCGGGAGGTACGGGACACCCTCTATGACCTGCGTACCGACGTCACCGACAGCCAGGACCTGGCCGCCACCCTCGAGGCCTACGTCGCCCGGATCCGGGAGCGCAGCGGGCTCACCATCGACCTCTACTGCGACCGCACCGCTCGCCTTCCCCTCCTGCAGGAGCGGGAGATGTGGCGGATCGCCCAGGAGGCACTGGCCAACGTCGAGCGTCATGCACAGGCCACCGCGGTGCGCATCCTGTGGCGCTGCAACGGCGAGTCGGCCGCCCTCGAGGTGACCGACAACGGGCAGGGGTTCCCCATCGGCCGAGCCGGGCGCCTCGACTCCTACGGCATCCTCGGCATGCGGGAGCGGGCTTCGTCGATCGGGGCCACACTCGAGATCACCAGCCAGCTCGGGAAGGGCACCAGGGTGCGTTGCAGCCTGATCCGCTCCGCACCCGCGGGCGAGGGTGCTCGCGCGGTGGGTGTCAGCGGCTGATGCGGAGAGTGAAGGCCTCAACTCGGCACCGCGGCGGGCCGATCTCTGAGCGAGTGAACGCCCCTCACCCGACTAGTGTGCCCCCGGGCGACGTGTTGCACGCCGGAGGAGACGGAGAGGGGGCGCGGTGAACATCCGGCTCATGTTGGCTGACGACCATCGGATGCTCCGGGAGGGCCTCCGCCGCTCGATGGTCGATCAGGGCTTCGACGTGGTGGGTGAGGCGCGTGACGGCGACGAGGCGGTCCGGCTGGCCGAGGAGCTGAAGCCGGACGTGATCCTCATGGACGTGACCATGCCCGAGATGGACGGGGTCGAAGCCACCCGCCAGATCAAGGAAGCCCTGCCGGACACTCGGGTGGTGATGCTCACCATGCACGCCGACCAGGAGGTGCTGGCCTCTGCCATCCGGGCCGGCGCCAGCGGCTACCTGGTCAAGGACTGCTCGACGGAGGAGATCGCCTCGGCGGTACGGATGGCCGCCAGCGGCGAGACGGCCCTCTCGCCCCAGCTCGCGGCGTCCATGCTCGATGAGGTGCGGCGCATGGACCAGCCGACGAGCGAGGACGAGCGGGTCATCACCCGCCGGGAGGAGGAAGTTCTCCAGCTCATCGCGGACGGCTGCTCCACCCCCGAGGTCGCCGAGCGCCTGTTCATCAGCCAGAAGACGGTCAAGAACCACCTGGCCTCCATCTACCAGAAGCTCGATGCCCGGGACCGCACCCAAGCCGTGCTGCAGGCCGTTCGGATGGGCATCGTCCACCTGGATTGACCACCCCGCGTGACCCGCCGGTGGCCGAATCACCCGTGTTGTCGCGCTCATCAGGACGTGGGCACCACGCCCCGTCGCAAAATAGGTCGAAAGACCTATACGGGCGGCGGGGCGGAGTGACGATGATTACCGGCGACAGGTAAGAGGCACCCGACACAACGGGGGCCATCCGTCAGCACCAGACAAGGGAGACCACAAAAATGCTCACGTCCTACGAATTCGTCAGCGCTTGGCTCCAGGCCCGCTGCAAGACCGACCGTGGTGCCTCGCTCGTCGAGTACGCGCTCCTCGTGGCCCTGATCGCCGTGGTGTGCATCGTGGCCATCCGGTTCCTCGGCCAGAGCGCCTCGGACAAGTTCGACTCGATCGGCGCGGAGATCTCGGGTACCTGATCCCGCCCGTTGCTCTGTAACCACAGAGGGGCGGGCTCCGGCCCGCCCCTCTTGGTCTCCAGGGCCCCGGCAAGGAGGTACCGCGATGGGGTACGTCGATCGCGGCCGGGACGGGCTTGTAGGGGACCGCATGCGAGGAGACGAGGGCGCGAACCTCGTTGAGTATCTGCTCCTCGTCAGCCTCATCTGCGTCATCTGCCTCGTTGCGGTGAGTGCGTTCCGCAAGGAGGTCGACAAGAAGTTCGTCTACTCGGCCTCAGAGATCAGCGTCGCAGGCCGCTGAACGAGACCTGTGCGTGGGGGCGCTCCGGCGCCCCCACGATCGCGTCATCAGCCGGCGCGCGCCGCTGCGGCATTGCAGCGAGCCGCCGCCCGCTCGCAGGCCACCACCCACACCGGGTCCTGGAACACCACCCGCCAGTGGGGTGAGGACGCCATGAGCCTGGCGAGCTCCTCCGATCTCGGCCACAGCACGGCTTCCACGTCGTAACTCGCCAGGATCTCCTCCCAGGACGGGTCGCCCTTCAGCAACGCGACCAGGTCGCGGAAGACCTGGTTCGGGTACATGTCAGCCCGATCGTCCACGAACACCCGGGCGTGGTCGCCGTAGAGCAGCTCTAGGAAGTTCCCGGTGGCGTCCCGTGTCGCCACGTTGGCTCCATCCGCCCCGACCAACCCGTACTGGTCCATCCAGGCCACGGCGACCACGGGGTCGGAGTCCAGCGCGAAGTCCGGCTGGGCGAGCTGGTCGATGCTCGATCCGATGGTCACCACGACCAGGACGGTGGCCGCGACCGCCCCCGCCGGCGACCGCCTGGCGCCGCTCCCCCGAGCGATGCCTTCCAGCCCTCGGGCCATGCCAGGCACGAGGGCGATGCTGGCCACCGCCACGTTGCGCAGCGCCAGCGCCGCCAGCAGGGTGAACACCACCAGCACCCCGCCATCCCGGACCGACGGGCGGCGGCGCAGCGCCACCAAGGCCACCAGTACCTGCACGCAGAACACCACCACCCACCAGCGATCGAGCGAGGGTGGCTTCCACTCCACGATGTGGCGGAGCGACTCCCGGTGCTCCAGCGCCTCGAAGGGGAAGTGAAGCGCCCCCACCCCGAGCGGGCCGGCGACCCCGAGGAGGCATCCCCCGAGAGCCCAGCCCAGGCACCGGAGCTCGACCCTCGGGCTCTGCCCGTCGAGCCGGCGACCGAGCGCGAGAACGGCGAGGAGCAGCAGGCCCAGCGGGAACGAACCGTGGATGTTGGTCCAGACCCAGAAGACCGCCACCAACCACGCTGGGGCCAGGCGCCCGTCCGCGGCCAGGTAGGTGAGGGCCAGCAGCACCAAGCTCCACAGCGCCGGCCGCGGCTGCCAGGCGGCGAGCCCCACCAGCATCACCATGAGGGTCACCACGAGGCGCGGCACCAGCGTCCGGGCCGGCTCGGTGAGCACCCACACCAGCCACACCAGGGCCCCGGTGATCACGCCGGCCACGAACCGGATGCCCCCCGCCCCGAACCAGGACTCGGCGAGGCCGTAGACCGCCGAGACGAGCCAGCTCTGCACGACCCACGGTTCCCCGGCGGCGGTGAACGAGTACGGGTCGGTGCGCGGGAACCGCCCCTCGACGATGAGGCGCCCGGTGGCGATGTGGGTGAACAGGCTGTTGTCCGTCAGCGGGCGCAGCCCGTACCAGTAGCCGAGGAACGCCAGCCAGGCACCGATCATCGCCCTGGTGGTCGGTGGGACGAACCGGCGGCCGGAAGCCACCGGCGTACCGGTGGCGGCCTCGGCGGGGGCGGCCATGCCGGCCGCCTCAGAACGCTTCGCGGATGTTGATGATCGCGGGACCGAGCACGATGACGAACAGGGCCGGGAAGATGCAGAACACCATCGGGATGAGCATCTTGACCGGAGCCTTCTGAGCTCGCTCCTGGGCGAGCTGGCGGCGCTTCACCCGCATCTCCTCGGCCTGCGCCCGCAGCACCCGGCCGATCGACACGCCGAAGGTGTCGGCCTGCAGGATGGCCAGGACGAACGAGCGGACCTCGGGCACGTTCGTGCGGGCTTCGAGCGCCCGCATCGCGTCGGCCCTCGATGCGCCGGCTCGGGTCTCCCCGAGCATCCGGGCGAACTCCTCCGAGAGCGGCCCCGGCACGGCGACGATCACCCGGTCCAGTGCCTGCTCGAAGCCGAGACCGGCCTCGACGCTGATGGTGAGCAGGTCCAGGATGTCCGGCAGGGTCACCTGGAGCTGGTGCTGACGAGCCTCCACCTTGCGGCTCAAGGACGCGTCCGGCCCGGCGAGCAGGGCGAAGCTCAACAAGAGGAAGGCCGCGAGCTGCGTCATGCCCTCGAGCCGCAGCGGGTTCCAGATGAACGCGAAGATGAACACCAGGGGCACGAGCGCTACCGTCACCACCCGGATGGCCAAGAAGCGGTCGACCGCATCCGCGCTGCCCTGACCCGCGTAGATGAACTTCTTGCGCACCCCGTCCACGTAGCCGACCGGGGTGAACCGGCGACCGAGGCTCGTCAGCCCCCCGAGGATGGGCATGAGCGCCCGTTCGGTGATGGGGGCCAAGAGCTCCTGATCGCGGACGTTCTCGACCTCGTAGCCCTCGAGTTGGCGCAGCGAGGATCGAACGACGGCTTTCTCGTTCACCTGCGAGAGCAGGGTGTACACGATCAGCGCGATCGCTCCGCCGAGCAGCAGTCCTCCGAGAATGAGCATGTGTGCCTCGTCAGATCTCGATGTCGATGATCTTCTTCATCCACGCGAACCCGATCACCATGGAGACGATCGCGCCCCCGAGAAGGACGTTGCCGAGCCCGGTGTTGAACAGCCTCGAGATGTACTCCGGGTTCAGCACGTACATGGCCAGCGCGAGACCGATGGGCAGGATCGCGAGCACCATCGCCGACACCCGACCCTCGGCCGTCAGAGCAGCCACGTCACGACGCAGCCGCTCGCGTGCGGTCATCGTCTCCGCCACCGTCAAGAGGAGCTCGGAGAGGTTGCCACCCACCTCCCGCTGGATGCGGATGGCCATCACCGCCCACGAGAAGTCGTTGCTGTCCATCCGCTCGGCAGTGCCCTCGAGCGCCTCTTCGAGCGGGCGCCCGAGCCTGGCCTCGGTGACCACCCGACGCAGCTCGGTGCCCATCGGATCCTCGACCTCTTGCGAGACGGCCTCCACCCCCTGCATGAGGGAGTAGCCGGCCTTGAGGGTGCCTGACAGCAGCTGGAGCGTGTCGGGGAGCTGGCTCATGAACTTCTTCTTGCGCAGCCCGGCCATGATGCGCACCGCGGCGACCGGGATGATGGCCGCCAGGGCCCCCAGGATCAGCCCACCGACCAGGGAGCCGAACCACGCCAGGCCGAGCACCGTCACCACCACGACGAGCGCCACGTAGAAGAAGAGGGCCTCGCCTGCCCGCAAGGGCAGGTTCGCCCGCTCGAGGGCGTTCTCGGTGGTTGCCAGCAAGCCCCGCTCCGCCGCCACCTGCTCGGTGATCTCCACCGCACGCTGTACCAGCGGGGTACGGACCAGGCTGTCGCTCTCGGCATCGTCCTCACCCATCGGCTCGGCATACGGGCGCAGCACCGCCGAGAGCCCATCGTCCTTCACGACGACCAGCGTCAAGCCGTACGCCAAGCCGCCGACCGCCACCAAGGCGAGGACGATCCCGACCGCCAGGCCCACACCACCCTGCAGGAAGGCGATGCCCCCGGAGGATTCGGTGACCGCCGGCTGCAGCGCCGGCTTCCCCACCGTCAACGCGCCGCTGACGGTGTCGACGGCGGTGCTCTTCCCGCCGACCTCCAGGGTCAGCTCGGCGACGCCGCCGACCGGGACCTCGGAGCGGTAGCGGGCCACGTACTGCTGCTGGGAGATCATCTCGCCGACGCTGCCAACCAGCCCTCCCATCTGCGGGCCCTCGTCAGCAGCCAGCACTGTCCCACCGAACCGGTCCACGATCGCCCGGATCGGTCCGTCGTTGAGCCGCGGGTTCGTGTACTCGGCGGCGAAGACCATGGCGTTGCTGTTGCCGATGGCCCCCCTCGCGGCGGCGTCCTCCCCCGCGGGCCCGACGTTGTCACCTTGCGCGGTCATCACGACGACGTTCGCCTGGACCTTCTTCTCGGCCAGGTCGTCGCCCGCCAGTCGGAGTGCCTGCCACAGTGCCGTCTTCTTGCTCGCGGCCTCCGTCCGGGCCGGGCCCACCCGGTCGATCGCCGACAGCAGCCGCGCCTCGTCTGCCGTGAAGCCCTGCAGGTTGGTGGCCGTGTCGCTCATCGTGTAGATCGCGAAGCGCATCGACTGCTTCTGGGCCCCGGTACGGTTCCTGACCCACTGCTTGGCCGCGTCCTTGGCCGCGACCAAGGCACCAGAGGTGTCCATCGGATCCGAGGTGTCGAACAGCAACGCCACGTCGATCGGCGTCGAGTCGGGCAACGGTGCGACGCTGGTGTCGACCCGCTGCCCGTTCTCCCTCAACGTGGCTGCCTCCACATCACTGCGGTCGCCGGTGTAGAGGAACTGGAGGCGGGATTGCGCAGGATCGACCGTGTCGGCCTCGCGCACCATGAGCAGCGATCCGCTCTGGGCACCGGCGGCGGCGACCGACAAGGCCGAGACGACGACCAGCGCCAGCAGCGCCCCGGCTCCGAGGGTCCGGCGGGCCCGCACTACCGGCTCACCGCCTTGCGCGCGAAGCCCTCCGGCTGGAAGACCTCCTGGCCCAGGCGGATACCGAGGTCGGCGAGCTTCTCGGTGAACTTCGGCCGGACCCCGGTCGCCTTGAGATGTCCCTTGAACCGGCCGTGCTCGTCGACCCCCATGCCGTAGTCGAAGAGGAAGACGTCCTGGAGCGTGATCACATCGCCCTCCATGCCTTGCACCTCGGAGATGTGGGTGATCCGCCGGGTACCGTCACGGAGCCGGGTGAGCTGCACGATGAGGTCGATCGCGGACGCCATCTGCTCCCGGATCGCCCGCACGGGCAGGTCGAAACCGGCCATGAGCACGAGGGTCTCGAGGCGGGCGAGCGTGTCCCGGGGGCTGTTCGCGTGCACCGTGGTCAACGAGCCGTCGTGGCCGGTGTTCATCGCCTGGAGCATGTCGAGTGCCTCACCCGAGCGGCACTCCCCCACCACGATGCGGTCGGGGCGCATACGGAGGCAGTTCTTCACCAGGTCGCGGATGGTGATCTCGCCGCGGCCCTCGATGTTCGGGGGCCGGGCCTCGAGGCTGAGGACGTGCTCCTGGTGGAGCTGGAGCTCCTTGGCGTCCTCGACGGTGACGATGCGCTCGTCGGCCGGGATGAACGACGAGAGCACGTTGAGCGTCGTGGTCTTGCCCGTGCCGGTCCCACCCGAGACGATGATGTTGAGCCGGCCGACCACACAGGCCTGCAGGAAGCGCGCCGCGTGGGCATTGAGCGTGCCGAAGCGGATGAGGTCGTCGACCTGCAGCTTCTCCTTGCTGAACTTCCGGATCGTGAGGAACGGTCCACCGATCGCCAGCGGGTGGATCACCGCGTTCACGCGAGACCCATCGGGGAGCCGCGCGTCGCACAGGGGATTGGCTTCGTCGATGCGGCGTCCGACCTCACCCACGATCTTGTCGATGATCCGGCGCAGGTGCGTCTCGTCCACGAAGGTGGCCGTCGACTTCTCGAGCTTGCCCCCGCGCTCGACGTAGACCGCGTTCGGCCCGTTACACATGACCTCGGTGATCTCGTCGTCCTTGAGCAGCCGGTCGATCGGCCCGTACCCGAGGATGTCGTCGGAGACGTCCTGGATGAGCTGGGCCTTGTCGGCAGCCGAGAGGGGGGCTCGCTCCTGGGCGAGTGCGGCGTGGAGCTGATCGTTGACCCGGCGGCGGAGATCATCCTCCGATAGCCGCTTGTCGTAGAGGATCGGCCCGAGCTCGTCGATCAGCGTGTGGTGGATCTTCTGACGGAGCTCGTCGAGGACCGGGTCGCGGCGTTTCGCCCCCGTCGCCGGCGCCGCTTGCACGTCATGGAGGCGCTTGTAGAGCGACACTGCTACTCCTCACCTTCGGTTGTTGCCCCGCGCACGGCTCGGGATGACCTACCGGCGCTTCTTCTTGCCTTCGACCGGAATGAACAGGTCGGCTAGATCTTCCATCGACTTGGCCACGCCCGACTTGGGCGCGACGAGCACGACGGCCTCTCCCTTGTTCACCGCCTGGGGGACCACCACGTCGCTCGGGACCAGCGCCTCCGCCTGCACCCCGAGCGTGCGCTCCACCTCGCCCACGTCGAGCTTCACCTTGGAGTTCGCCCGGTTGAGGATGAGCTTGACCTTCTCCATCGGCGTGTTGAGCAGGCGCAACGTCTGCAAGCCGATCTTGACGTTCTTGATGTTGGGGATGTCCATGCCCGCGACGAGCAGGACGTCGTCGCTCTCCTCGATCAAGCCGAGCACCACGTCGTTGAAGTAGGCCGGCGTGTCGATCACGACGAACGCGCAGAACTGCCTGAGCAGCTCGACGATCCTGACCATCTCGGTCGCCCCGATCTGGTCGGCGAACGCCGGCTCCAGCGGTGCCGGCAGCACCCGCAGCCCGGACGGGTTGTGGGTGATGAGCAGGCTCTGCATCAGCGCGAGGTCGAGCCGGTCGAGCGCGGAGACCGCGTCGACGATCGTGTGCTGCGGCGCGAGCTTCAACATCACGGCGATGTCGCCGAACTGCAGGTCGGCGTCGATCAGCACCACTGGTCGCTCGCTCCGTTGCGCGAGCACTACGGCCAGGTTCGTGGCGATCACCGACTTGCCCGCGCCCCCCTTGGTGGAGAACACGGTGATCACCCGCCCGAGGCCCTCACCTTCGGCGAAGGAGGTGGGAACGGGGGCCGACACCGCCGGGGTGAGCGTGGCGGCCACCCGGGCCACGGCCTCGGCCAGTTGGCCGCTGTCGACGGGGGCCTGCAGCACGTCTTTGACACCGGCCCGCAGCGCCCGCTGGAGGAGCTCGGTGGTGAGCTCCGTCGTCACCATGATGGCGCCCACCTCCCGGCGGGCCGCCAGCAGCTGCTCCGCGGCCGTCAGCTCGACGGTGCCCGCGAACGAGGGACCGAGCACCACCACGACCGGCTGGCCGCTCAGCCGGGCGGTGAGGTCGCTCAAGGAGGGGAACGGCGTCGCACCCTGCCCGAGCTGCATGGCGAGCCGCGAACGCACGGCCTGGTCGGCGTCGACGACCACCACCGCGACCTGCGGCGCACCGCCACCGCTGACCTGGCCCCCCACGGGTCGGGGCATCGCCTCGCCCGGCTGACCCGAGAACGGACTGGTCACTCCTCGTTCCCCGCCGGTCCGTAGGGCGTCAACTGAGCCGGATCCTCGCCCGGGAGCGTCGAACCGATGGGGGCCGGCGGCGGCAGCGGTCGGGGCTGGTAGTCCTCGGCGACCAGGGTCAGGTAGATGCTCCCGCCCTGCTGGGCCATCGCGATCAGCTGCGCGGCCTGCGGGGGCACGTTGAAGGTGATGAGCCCGGTGTTGCCTGCCTGTGCCGCGCTGGCCTGGGTCCCGGTGGTACTGGCCTGCTCGCCCGGGGTCTGGAGGGCGTTCTGCCCGACGGCGAGGATCTGGACCTTCTGGTACAGGTACCGAGCGATCGAATCCAGCACGTAGGTGGCGGGCAGCTCGCCCGGAGAGGCGGCGGTCACCTTCGCCCCCTCCGTGTCGATGTCCTGGAAGACCAGGATGTTCACCTCGTCGCCAGGCTGTAGGAACCCGCCGACGCCACGCACCTGGTCGACCGAGACGGTGATCGCCACGTGATCAGGGTTCTTCAGGCGTGCCCGGAAGGTGACCTGCGCAGCAGCGGGATCCACGAACATCCCCTGGATGATCACCGCGCCCGCCGGGATGTCGAAGAGCGCCACCTTCTTGATGATCTCATCGGTGCTGGCGATGGCCGTCGACGGCTTGAACTCCTGGGGGATCTTCGAGGTCCCGATGGAGCCGTCCTCCACCGCCGTCTTCCCCGGGATCCCCCGCTTGATCGGCGCCTTGGCGGCGAACACGTCGACCCGCTTGGCGTTGTTGTTCGCCCGGTCCTCGATGCCGCGCACGTAGTTGAACAGCAACAGCGCGGCCACGACCCCGACGGCGATGGCGCCCAGCAGGATCAGCGTTCTCCGAGAGCTCACTCCGACCTCACTCCTCGTCCTTGGGCACGACCCCTGTCCAGCCTGCCCGTTCCCTGTCCGTGGTCGCCCGGTGCGGTGAGCCGCCGCCAGCGTCGAGCGCTGGGCGGGTCAGTACCCCCGAACCGCTTGCTGCCCCTATGTCGGCCGATTTCCCCGTAGGACTTAGTGGAACTCCCCGGAAAACCCCGAGAGCTCGACAGAATCCCGGGCGAACACTAGTCGATCCGGCCCATACGGGGTAGGGCTTCGACGCAGGGGGCGGTGTAGCTCGGCTCAGCTTTCCGCCGTGCTCGGTGGGTCGCCCGGTTCGGCCGGCTCGTCCGTGCCCGTCGCACCAACGCCTTCGGCACCGGCCACCTGCCCCTGCTCGGCGAAGTACTCCGCCCAAGCCTCCTGGCCCTCGGTCGCCTCGAACTCGGCTGCCCCGATGTAGTTGCCTTCTTCGTCGTACGCGTGCTCGCCGAAGTGCTCCTGGTACTCGGCGGCCACCACCCCACCTTCGGCGGCTTGCTTGATCGACAGGCTGATGCGGCGACGCTGGAGATCGAGATCGATGATCTTGACCCACAGCTCCTCACCCGGAGTGACCACCTGCTCGGGCAGGTCGACGTGGTGCGCGGACATCTCCGAGATGTGCACCAGCCCCTCGATGCCGTCGCCCACCTGCACGAAGGCGCCGAACGGGACCAGCTTGGTCACCCGCCCGTAGACCAACTCTCCCACCCGGTGGTTCGACGCGAACTCCTGCCACGGGTCCTGCTGGGTGGCCTTCAGCGACAGGCTGATGCGCTCCCGGTCGAGGTCGACGTCGAGGACCTGCACCTCCACCTCGTCGCCCACCTGGACCACCGAGCCGGGATGGTCGACATGCTTCCAGGACAGCTCCGACACGTGGATGAGTCCGTCCATCCCCCCCAGGTCGACGAAGGCGCCGAAGTTGACCACCGACGAGACGACGCCCTTGCGCACCTCGCCCGGCTTGAGGTTGTGGAGGAAGTCCTCCCGCTGCTCCTTTTGGGTCTCCTCGAGCCAGGCTCGGCGCGACAGCACCACGTTGTTGCGGTTCTTGTCGAGCTCGATGATCTTGGCCTCGAGCGTCCGGCCCACGTAGGGCTGCAGGTCGCGGACCCGTCGCAGCTCCACGAGTGACGCGGGGAGGAAGCCCCGCAGCCCGATGTCGAGGATGAGCCCGCCCTTGACCACCTCGATGACCGGGCCGGTGACGACGCCGTCTTCCTCCTTGGTCTTCTCGATGGCACCCCAGGCCCGCTCGTACTGGGCCCGCTTCTTGGACAGGACCAGCCGACCCTCCTTGTCCTCCTTCTGCAGGACGAGAGCCTCGACGCGATCACCCAACGAGACGATCTCCGCCGGATCGACATCGTTGCGGATCGATAGCTCGCGGGCCGGGATGACGCCCTCGGACTTGTAGCCGATGTCCAGCAGGACCTCGTCGCGGTCGACCTTGACGACCGTGCCCTCCACGATCTGCCCGTCCTCGACGTCGACCATGGTCTGGGTGTACGCCTCGTCGATCGACATGCCGCCCAGGTCGTCCTCGACGACCTGCCGGGGCACGTAGCGCCCCTCCTCGTCGAAGGTGCCCATCGACGATTCGTCGAGATCGGGCATCGTGCCGGTGAGGGTGGAGGAACCGTGATCTACATCGGGGCTGGTCTGGTCGGGCAACGGGATCTCTCTTCGGGACGGAACCGGTCGGGTGCTCGTCGAGCACATGGGACGTGGATGGAAGAGCGCGCCAGAGCGCGCACGGCGGGCCAGCGTAGCACCGCGCCGGCCGGATCCCGGCGGCCGGGCGAGCTCAGGGTCGGTGCGCGATGAGCAGCAGCTCCGGATGGTCCAGGTCGGGACGGTTGGCGGCGTAGGCGCCCGGGGTCACGGACCAGATGGACCGGACCGTCAACCCTGCTGCCACCGCGAGGAGTCGCAGCTCCCGCGGGGTGAAGCAGCTCGTCCAGAGCTCCGCGGCACGCTCCACCCCCGCGGGGTCTCTGATGCTGGTGCGCTCGTGGTTGACCCCGGCCTCCGCATCGAAGGTGTCCGACTCCTCGAGGAACCGGACCGCGAAGTACGCGGAGAATGCCGAGACGGCCACCGCACCACCCGGCCGCACCGCTCGGGCCATGCCCGCCAGGACCTCCCCGTCAGGGTCCACCCAGCCCGGCCCACCCAGCAGCGACGCGTCGTCGACGGGGCCGCCGGCGAGGCCGAAGGCTCCCTGACACAGCGAGATCGCCGCCTCGAACTCCCCGTCGAACGGCAGGGCCCGAGCGTCGAGCCGCTCGAAGGTCACGTTCGGCGGAGCACCCCGGCGCGCGAGGTCGACGAAGGTGGCGGAGATGTCGACCCCGTGCACGGCGATGCCCAGCTCGCCGAGCAAGTGAGCGTGCCGCCCGGGGCCACAGCCCACGTCGAGCACCCGATCGCCTGGCCGCAGGCCCAGCTGCTCGACCAGGAAGGTGACCTCCTGACGACTGCCCTTGGTGAACGAGTACCGCAGGTACGCCTCACCGAGGTGGTCGGCGAGCTCCTCGAACCAGTGCGACCCGCTCACGGCCGGCCACCGACGCCGCCGGCCGGAGCGTCAGAAGCGGTAGGCAGGGCACTCCCAGGTGGCCCGAGCCCAGTTCCAGGTCTTCGGCAGGTCGCCGCAGGCGTCTGCCGTCGCCACCGCTCTGAGGCCGTAGAACCCCGCCACGACGAGGGCCACGAGGAAGATGACGAACCAGACCGTGCTCCGTGTGTTCCTGTTCGGCACAGCCGCCCCCCGGTGCGCTGGGGATCGCCCGATCCACTCTCGTGGCGCGCATCGTACGCCTGACCGTGGCCTCGGGTGCTCATCCCTTGGCGTCGGCCCAGGTCGCGCCGTGGGTCAAGTTCACCTCGAGTGGCACCCGGAGGTCGAACGCACCACACATCGCGTCGAGCACCGCGGCCGTGACGGACTCCCGCTCCGCCGGGCGGCTCTCCACCAGCACCTCGTCGTGGACCTGGAGGACCAGGCGGGCATCGAGCCGCTGCTCCTCGAGGGCGGCGTCGAGCCGGACGAGCGCGACCTTGAAGATGTCGGCGGCCAGCCCTTGGATCCCAGCGTTCATCGCCTGCCGCTCACCTGCCTGGCGGATCCGGACGTTGCTCGAGCTCAGCTCCGGGATCTGCCGCCTCCGACCGAACAGGGTCTCGGTGTAGCCGCGCTCGCGGGCTTCGGCCACCGTGCGCTCCATGTACGCCCGCACGGCGGGGAAGGCCTCGAAGTAGGCGTCGAGGATCTCCTGCGCCTCGGAGGTGGAGATGCCGAGCCGCTGCCCGAGCCCGTAGGCCTCCATCCCGTAGGCCAGCCCGTACGAGACCATCTTGGCCTTCGACCGCTGGTCGAGGGTCACCGCCTTCGGGTCCACGCCGAACACCCGGGCCGCGGTGGCGGTGTGGATGTCCTCCCCGGACTCGAATGCCGCGATCAGGCCCGGATCCTCGGCGAGGTGGGCGATGCAGCGCAGCTCGATCTGGTTGTAGTCGGCGATGGTGAACTCGTAGCCCGGCGCGGGCACGAAGGCCTTGCGGAACGCCCGGCCGATCTCGCTGCGGACCGGGATGTTGTGCAGGTTCGGCGCGTCAGAGCTCAACCGCCCGGTCCGGGCCACGGTCTGGTTGAACGTGGCGTGGATGCGCCCGTCGGGTGCCACCTCGGCGAGAAGGCCCTCGCCGTAGGTGGAGCGCAGCTTCTCCACTTCGCGGTACTGCAGCAGGTGCTCGATGATGGGGTGCTCACCGAGCAGCTTCTCGAGGGACGCCGCGTCGGTCGAATAGCCGGTCTTGGTCTTCTTCTGCGGCGTGAGGCCGAGCTCCTCGAACAGCACCTGCCGGAGCTGCGGCGTGGAGTTCACGTTGAACTCGTGGCCGGCGTCGGCCCACACCTGCCTGCGCAGCCGCTCGCAATCGTCGACCAGGGAGTCGCTGAGCCGTCGCAGCTCGTCGACGTCGACCCCGATGCCCGCGATCTCCATCTTGGCGAGCACCCGGACCAGGGGCGTCTCGACTTCGTCGTTGAGCGCCCGCAGGCCGAGGGCGTCGAGCGTCGATGCCAGCGGGTCGACCAGGAACGCCAGCGCAAGGGCCCGCCTCCCCGCGTCGAGCCAGGCCGGCACCCCCCCGTCGCCGAAGTCCAGCTGTCCCTCGGCCGACCCGGCGCCCGCCGGCAGCCTCATACCGGTGAACCTTTCGAGCACCTCCGCCAGCGGATACCGCGACTCGGCGGGGTCGATCAGGTACGCGGCGATCATGGTGTCGAGCGCCAGCGAGCGCACGTCGACTCCGTAGGGAGCGAGCCCCCTCATCATCGCCTTGGCGTCATGGGTGGCGAGCGGCCGGCCGCCCCGACCGCTGAAGGTCGCCAGCGCATCCGTGACCGAAGGCTCGGCCAGCAGCGTCGCCGGCAGCCAGGCGACCTCGGCGGCAGCGGCATCGGTCACGAAGGCGATGCCTTCGAGGGGCGATCGCCCCTCGATACCGGCCCATGCCGGCGCCACGGCGAGGACCCCCGCCTCCGCTCGCATCGAGGCCAGCAGGTCCAGCGCCCCGGCGCGGTCCTCGAGCAGCCGGACCTCCGCCTCGAGCACGCCTCCGCCTCTCGCGCCCGTCCCCCCGATGGCCCGCTCCCCCAGCGCCTCGACCAGCCGGTCGAAGAGGGACCGGAACTCGAGGAACTCGAAGAGCTTGCGGACCTCATCGAGATCGACGACGCCGAGATCCAGCTCGTCCAGGTCGACGTCGAGGTCCACGTCGCACACCAGCTTCATGACCTCCGCGTTGCGGCGAACCTGCGCTTCGTGCTCGGCCAGGCTGGATCGCAGCTTCGGCGACAACTCATCGAGATGCGAGAAGATCCCGTCGAGGTCGCCGTAGGTGTTGACCAGCTTGGCGGCCGTCTTCTCCCCCACTCCCGGAACACCGGGGAGGTTGTCCGACGGATCGCCGCGCAATGCCGCGTAGAGCACGTACTTCGACGGAGGCACGCCGGTGCGTGACTCGATGCCGGCTTCGTCGTAGAGCGCGTAGTCCGAGACCCCTTTCCGGTTGTAGAGCACCCGTACGTGAGGATCCTCGACGAGCTGGTAGGTGTCGCGGTCGCCGGTGACGATCAGCACGTCGTGACCCGCGTCGCGGGCACGGGTGGCGAGCGTGGCGATGATGTCGTCGGCCTCGTAGCCGGACACCTCCAGGATCGCGATCCCGAGCTTCTCGACCACCTCACGCACCAGGCCGATCTGCTGTCGTAGGATGTCCGGCGCCGCCTCCCGGTTCGCCTTGTACGTCTCGACGACCTCGTGGCGGAACGTCGGCTCGGGCCGATCGAAGGCCACCGCCACCCGGTCCGGCCGGTGGTCCCTCATGAGGTTGATCAGCATCGAGGTGAACCCGTACACCGCGTTGGTGACCTGGCCCGAAGCGGTCGCCAGGTCCGTGGGAAGGGCGAAGAACGCGCGGTAGGTGAGGGAGTTGCCGTCGATGAGCATGACCGTCGACATCTCCGGTCAGCCTAGGCCGCCTCAGTGCGAGGTCGGAGGGGCGAGCTCCCCGGCGATGACCTTCTCGGCGATCGCCTTCATCGTCATCCGTTCCTGCATCGCCGTCTTCTGGATGAACGAGAACGCGTCGGACTCGGAGAGCGCGTACCGGTCCATCAGACGGCCCTTGGCCCGGTCCACCACTTTGCGCGTCTCGAGCTGGCCCTCGAGGGTCTGTGCCTGGTCATGGAGCGCCTTGATCTCGTTGAACCGACCGATCGCCACCTCGATGGCCGGGATGAGTTCGCTGCGCTGGAACGGCTTGACCAGGTAGGCGAGGGCGCCTGCGTCACGGGCCTGCTCGATGAGGTCCCGCTGGCTGAACGCGGTGAGGATCAGCACGGCCGCCCGCCGTTCGCCGGCGATCTCCCGGGCGGCGGAGAGCCCGTCGAGGCCCGGCATCTTGATGTCGAGGATCGCGATGTCCGGCTCGTGCTGCTTGACCAGCTCGACGGCCTCGTCACCACGACCCGTCTCGCCGACGACCTCGTAGCCCTCCTCCTCGAGGGTTTCCTTCAGGTCGAGCCGGATGATGGCCTCGTCCTCGGCGATGACGACGCGGGTCGGCACCGGCGTTCCCTTTCCCCTGTCGCGGTCCGTGAGTGGGCGCATCGTACTGGCTGAGCCGGTGGCGGCCGCTCAACGATTCCCGTCGGTGGCGATGAGCTTGTCGAGCAGCTCGTCCTGGGTGCCTTCCAGCCGCTCGATCGACGCCAGGAGCTCCGCCCGGTGCCGGCTCATGGCCTCCGCGTGCCGCTGGGCCTCCCGGTGTTCGCGCTCGGCGAGCGGGGTCTCCGAGACGAGGGACCGGAGCCTGGCCTCCTCGGCTTCGTCGACAAAGTGCGCCAGCTGCTCCTCCGCGACGGCGAGGTCGCGACGGAGCCGCTTGAGCTGCTCCGACAGCTCTGCCAGGCGCCGTTCCACCAACGAGCGGGTCACGTCGAAAAGTCTAGGACCACCTCTCCCGGCGGCCGGCGCAGGGCGGCCCGGCGCCCCCCGCTGCTAGCGTGAACCATCCTGCGGCGGTGCTGGAACCGGCATACAGGGCAGGCTCAAACCCTGCTGCCCGCAAGGGCTTGTGGGTTCGAATCCCACCCGCCGCACCATGGACCGACGCCGTCCCGCCCGCCGACCCCGTCGACGGATGCTCGTGCTCGCCGGCCTGGCCGGGCTGCTCGGCGGCCTGCTCGTGTACCGCCAGCGGGCGATCGACGCCAGCGCACGCCAGTTCCGCGCCATATACGACCAGCACGAGGAGCACGTTCCGGAGTCCTGAGCGGCGCCTGAGACGGACGCCACTGAAACCCCACGCTCACTCGGGGAGTCTCAGGGCGGTCGTCCGCGGAGAGGGGCCCTTGCATGATCGTGTTCACCTTCCCCGGCCAGGGCTCACAGAAGCCCGGGATGGGAGCGCCGTGGGTCGGGCACCCGTCCTGGGAGCTCGTCGGCGAGGCGAGCGCCGCCGTCGGCCGTGACATCGAGCACCTGCTGCTCGAGGCACCGGCCGACGAGCTCACCGAGACCCGTAACGCCCAGGCGGCCACCTTCGTGTTGAGCCTCGTGGTGCTCGACGCGATCGAGCGCCTCGGCGTCGAGCCCGCAGCCGTGGCCGGTCACAGCCTGGGCGAGTACACCGCGCTGGTCGCCGCCGGCGCGCTCGCCTTCGAGGAGGGCGCCACCCTCGTCGCCGAGCGAGGCGAGGCCATGCAGGCCGCGGGCCGCGAGCGGGCCGGCGGGATGGCCGCGGTCCTCGGCCTCGATGACGACGCCGTCGAGGTGGCCTGCGCTCGGGTGGACGGTGACGTGTGGGTGGCGAACTACAACGCGCCCGGCCAGGTGGTCGTCGCCGGTAGCCCCGAGGCGATCGACGACCTGGCCGCGCTGGCGAAGGAGGCGGGAGCCAAGAAGGTGCTGCCCGTGCCGGTGAGCGGCGCCTTCCACACCCCGTTCATGGCCCCGGCTCGCGAGCGCCTGCGCAAGGCGCTGGCCGCGACCGACGTACGGGACCCGGAGCTGCCCACCTACGCGAACGTCGACGCCGCCCCCCACACCGACGCCCGTGAATGGCTGGGGCTGCTCGGCGCGCAGCTGTGCAGCCCGGTGCGCTGGCGCCAGACCCTGCACCGCCTCCACGACGACGGCTTCGGCACCTACGTGGAAGTCGGTCCCGGCACCGTGCTCACCGGCCTCGCCAAGCGCACGGTCAGCGGCGCTCGGGTGCTGTCGGTATCGACGCCCGCTGATCTCGACCGGCTCTTGGAGGCCCTCGCCGCGCCGCCGGCCGGCGCCGTCGGCGCCCACGAGGGCGAGCACCTGTTCGCCACGGAGCGGCTGGTGGTGAGCCCGGCTGCGGGGCTGTTCTCCCCCGCCGGAGGCCTCGACCCGGGGCTGCGCCTGGAACCGGGCGATGTGCTCGGCACGGTCGGTGACCACGAGGTGCGCTCACCGTTCTCCGGCGTGGTGATGGGGGTGCTCGCCGTAGACGGGGAGCGGGTCACGGCCAGCCAGCCCATCGCCTGGTTGCGTACGAGCTGATGGCGGGCGCCGTGATCGTCGGTTGGGGCACCGCCCTGCCCGACCGGGTCGTCACCAACGCCGATCTCGAGGCCACCCTCGACACCTCCGACGAGTGGATCACCGAGCGGACCGGCATCAAGGAGCGGCGGGTGGGCGGCACGACCGCCGGGCTCGCCGTGGCCGCGGGCGCCCGGGCACTGGAGCGAGCGGGGCTGCACGGTTCCGACATCGACCAGGTCCTGCTCGCCACCACCACGCCGGATCGGATGATCCCCTCCACCGCCTCCGACGTGCAGCACGCCCTCGGCATCAAGGGGGGCGCGTCGGACCTGAACGCGGCCTGCTCCGGCTTCGTCTACGGCCTGGTGCACGCCCACGGCCTGATCGCCCTCGGTGCCCGCCGGGTGCTGCTCATCGGCAGCGAGACCCTGAGCAGGGTCACCGACTGGAGTGACCGCAACACGGCGATCCTCTTCGCCGACGGGGCCGGGGCGGTGGTGCTGGAGGCGACCGCGGGCGCCGGTCAGCTCCTGGGTTGGGACCTCGGATCGGACGGGTCGGCCCGGGACCTGCTCTACGCCGACATCGGCGGCTACCTGCAGATGGATGGGCGCGAGGTGTTCCGCCGAGCGGTGCGGGCCACGGTGGACTCTGCGCTGCGATCCCTGCAGCGAGCAGGCGTTCGGGCCACCGACGTCGCGCTCGCGGTGCCCCACCAGGCCAACATCCGCATCATCGACGCGGCCTGCCAGCGGCTCGGCATCCCGATGGAGCGAACGGCGACCGTGCTCCACGCCACCGGCAACACCTCCTCGGCGTCGATCCCCCTGGCGTTGGTTGATGCGATCGACCGGGGACGGCTGCACCGCGGCGACCTCGTGCTGCTCGTAGGGTTCGGTGCCGGGATGAGCTGGGCGAGTGCCGTGATCCGCTGGGAGGCCGACACGTGAACCGGGTGGTGCTGGTGACCGGAGGAGCACGGGGCATCGGGCTGGCGACGGCGCGAGCGTTCGCCGAGAGCGGAGCGAGCGTGGCGATCACCTACCGCTCGACCCCACCGGACGAGACGCAGACCGCAGGCCTGCTGTGCCTGCCGTGCGACATCACCCAGCCCGCCGAGGTGGAGGAGACCTTCGCCCGGGTGGAGGCGGAGCTCGGCCCGGTGGAGGTGCTCGTGGCCAACGCGGGCATCACCGTCGACATGCTCGTGCTGCGCATGTCCGACGACGACTTCGCCCGGGTGCTCGACACGAACCTGACCGGCACCTTCCGGGTAGCCAAGCGGGCCCTCCAGAAGATGATGCGGGCCCGCTGGGGTCGGGTGGTCCTGGTCGGCTCGGTCGTCGGCACCACCGGCCAGGCAGGCCAGGCCAACTATGCGGCGTCGAAGGCCGGTCTCGTGGGGCTGGCGCGGTCGCTGGCGCGCGAGTTCGCCTCGCGCCACGTCACCGTGAACGTGGTGGCCCCCGGCCCGATCACCACCGACATGCTGGCCGCCGTCGGTGACGACCGCCGCGAAGCCATCGCGGCAGCCGTGCCGCTCGGTCGCCTGGGCGATCCCGGCGAGGTGGCGGCGGCGATCCGGTTCCTCGCGTCCGACGACGCGGGGTACATCACCGGTGCCGTGCTCCCCGTCGACGGCGGCCTGGCCATGGGGCCGTGGTGACCCCTCGGCTCCCGTCGAGCCAACCGCCTACCATCACCTCCGTCGATCCCCGACGGAGCGCAGCCAACCAGAAACGGAGATCAGGGAACCGTGAGTGACGACACGTTCGACCGCTTCAAGAAGTGCGCCGTCGAGGTGCTGGCCGTCGAGGAGGACCAGATCACGCCCGACGCCCGCTTCGGCGACGACCTCGACGCCGACAGCCTGGACCTGGTCGAGCTGGTGATGGCCCTCGAGGAGGAGTTCGACATCAGCGTCGACGAGTCGGAGCTGGACGGGATCGAGACCGTCGGCCAGGCACTCGAGCTCGTCCAGTCGAAGCGCTGATGGAGGCCTCGCCGGCACGGGACCGCCGCCGCGTCGCGGTCACCGGCGTCGGGGTCGTCTCGCCGTGCGGTATCGGCGCCGAGGCCTTCTGGGCCGGCCTGCTCGGCCCGCCGCCGGAAGGCGAGCGCCGGGTGTACGACTTCGACCCCGCCCGGTACTTCGACAACCCCAAGGAGGCTCGGCGCACCGACCGGTTCACCCAGTTCGCGCTGGCCGCCGCAGCAGAAGCGCTCGAACAGTCCGGCCAGCCCGAGGCTGCGCCCCTCCGGCGAGGAGTCTGGGTCGGCACCGGCGTCGGGGGGCTCATCACGGTGGAGGACCAGGTGGTCGTCCGTCATGAGAAGGGCGCGCGGCGGGTGTCCCCGTTCCTCGTGCCGATGATGATGGCGAACGCCGCAGCCGCGGCCATCTCGATGCGCTATGGCTGGCAGGGCCCGTGCGAGACCACGGTCACCGCGTGCGCTGCCGGGACCCACTCGATCGCGAACGGCGCCCGCCTCATCAGCAGCGGGCGCTGCGACGCGGTGATCGCCGGCAGCAGTGAAGCGGCGATGACCGCCACCGGCATCGCCGGGTTCACGAACATGACGGCGCTGTCGAGCTCCGGCGTGTCACGCCCCTTCGACCGCGACCGGGACGGGTTCGTGATGGCCGAGGGCGGCGCGGTGCTCGTGCTCGAGGAATGGGAGTCAGCGCAACGCCGGGGCGCCACCATCCTGGCGGAGGTGCTCGGCAGCGCCAGCACCGCGGACGCCCATCACATCACGGCGCCCTCCCCGGACGGGAGCGGCGCCATCGCCTGCATGCAGCTGGCCTTGGAGGATGCCGGGGTCGATCCGTCCGACGTCCGCCACGTGAACGCCCACGGCACCTCCACCCCGCTGAACGACGCGGCCGAGGCCGAGGCCATCGCCAAGCTATTCGGCACCCCGGGCCCGCCGATCACCTCCATCAAGGGCGTCACCGGTCACTCGCTCGGGGCGGCAGGTGCGCTGGAGGCCGTCTCGGTGGTCCTGTCGATGGTGAAGGGGCTGCTACCGCCCACCGCCGGCTACGAGCACCCCGACCCGGAGCTGCCCCCCATCGACGTCGTCCACGGCGAGCCCCGCCCGTGGCAGCCCGGACCGACCTTGTCGAACAGCTTCGGCTTCGGCGGCCACAACGGCTGCCTGGTGTTCGGGCCGCCTGATCGCCCTCAGGGCTGATCGCTCGGGCTTCGCCCCGACAGGTAGCCCTCAAGGCTCAGCAGCCAGACCTTCTTGCGCGGGTCGTCCCCGTAGTTGCCGAGCACGCCCCCGCTCCGGATGACCCGGTGGCAGGGAACCACGACGGCCAGCGGGTTGGTGGCCATCGCCGATCCCACCGCCCGAGCGGCGCCGGGACGGCCGGCCCGCGAGGCCAGCTCACCGTAGGTGACCACCTCGCCGTAGGGCACCGAGACCAGCTCGGTGAGCACGGCCCGGCGGAAGCCGGTCATGGCCGGCCAATCCAGCGGCACGGTGAAGGAGCTGCGCTCCCCCGCGAAGTACTCCTGCAGCTCGCGCTCGGCGAGGGCGAGCTGGTGAGCGGCGGTGGGCGACCCGTTCCGGCCACCCCGACCACCGCCGAAGGTGACCGAGCGCAGGCCTGAATCGGTGGCCTCGAGGGTCAGCGGGCCGATGGGGGTCGAGATCGTGGAGACGGCGCGCACGCTGGCACGGTAGCCTGGTGGGCCGTCTCAGGCGTCGACGAGCACGAAGAGCAGGTCCGCCTCACACGCCGTAGCCCCGCCGACCGATGCCCGCCCGTGGCCCTTGCCCGCCCGGGCGGACATCCGGCCGAGCTCCACCTCCAGCTCCAGCACCTCGCCGGGCGTGGCCTGGCGCCGGAAGCGCACCCCGTCGACCCCACCGAACAGCGGGAGCTTGCCGGTGTGATCGTCGCCGGCCAGCACCGCGTAGGCCCCCAGCTGGGCGATGGCCTCCACCATCAACACGCCGGGCAGCGTCGGTCGCCCCGGGAAGTGGCCGGCGAAGAACCACTCCTCGCCGGTGAGGCGCCAGCTCCCCGCGGCGCGGACACCCGGCTCCAGGGAGACCACCTCGTCCAGGAACAGGAATGGAGGCCGGTGAGGCAGGACGTCGATCGGGGCCGGGTGGGTGGCCATCACCCGGCCGCGAGCGCCTGGGTCAGCCGCACGGGCGTGTCCTTGGGACTGATCTTGTACCAGGCCTCGGCGATCCGACCCGACTCGTCGATCAGGAACGCCGAGCGGATGATCCCGAGATACTTCTTGCCGTACATGCTCTTCTCGCCCCACACGCCGTAGCGCTCGGCCACTGCGTGGTCGGTGTCGGCGAGCAGCGGGAACCCCAGCGAGTACTTCTCGTCGAACTTCTTCTGGCGCGCCGGCTCGTCGGGGCTGATGCCGACGATAGCGGTGTCGCCGATGTCACCGGCGACGTCCCGCAGGCCGCACGACTGGGCCGTGCATCCCGGGGTGTCGGCCTTCGGGTAGAAGTACACGAGGACCTTGCGTCCCTTGAAGTCCGACAGCTTGACCTTGTTGCCGTGCTGGTCGACCAGCGTGAAGGCAGGGGCCTTGTCCCCGGGTGCGAGATGCGTGCTCATGGCCCGAACCTAGCGCCCGGGCGTCATCGACCCGAGATGCGCGCCCCGCAGGCGCCTGTGGGGAGCGCCCGGTGGGCTCCCCACAGGCGGACGATCCTGCGCTGTCAGGCCGGGGCGGGCACCTCCCCCTTTGCCACCTTCTTCAGGGTCGCGCCCGCGCTGACCTTCACGGCCTTGCTGGCAGGGACGTTGATGGTCTCGCCGGTCTGGGGGTTCCGGCCGGTCCGAGCGGCGCGCTGCACCTGCTCGAAGGACAGGAATCCGGGCAACGAAAGCTTCTCGCCACCCTTGGCGACGACCTGCTGCACGACCTCCTCGAACCCCTTCAGGGTCTTCTCGACGTCGCTCTTGGAGACGCCGGTTCGCTCGGCGATCTGGGCGACCAACTCCGCTTTGGTCATGATGATCCTCCTCATGGCCCGGCACCGCCGGCGGCGCCGGCAGGGGTGGAACCGGGCTGTTCGAGTCCGCTTCACGGGCCCCACCCGGAGACCAGCATGACCAACTCCGAGCCGCGAACGGTGGATTTCCGCCGTTCGCGGCTCGGAGGGCTCACCCGGCGTGGTTGATCAGGTGGCGGGCCGCTCGCCGGAAGTAGTCGAGCACCAGCGCCTCGTCGTCGGGATCGAGCCCACCGTCGCGCACCGCCGACTCCATGTGCAGGTACCACGCGGCCGCCTCCACCGGGCCGATGGCGAAGGGCGCGTGGCGCATGCGCAGTCGCGGGTGGCCCCGCTGCTGGCTGTAGGTGGCGGGACCGCCCCAGTACTGGACCAGGAATGCCGCCAGGTGCTCCCGTGACTCCCGCAGGTCCTCGGGGTAGAGCGGACGCAGGACCGGATCGGTCGCCACCCCGCCGTAGAACCGCTCCACCAGCGCCTCGAACCAGGCTCGGCCCCCCACCCGCTCGTACAGGCTCCCGGCGACGAACTCCTCGCTCACGGGCGCGCACGGTAGCGTGCCGGCCGATGGGGGCCTCACCACCGACCACGATCGACCCGCGGTCGGAGGCGTTCCGCGCCAACCGGGAGGCGATGATGGCCCTGCTCGACGAGGTACGCGCCGCCGAGGCCCGGGTGCTCGCCGGCGGCGGCGATCGCTACGTCCGGCGCCACCGCCAACGGGGCAAGTTGCTCGTGCGAGAGCGCATCGACCTGCTCGTGGACCGCGACAGCCCGTTCCTGGAGCTCTCCGCGCTGGCCGGCTGGGGCACCGACGACCCGCTCGGCGGGGCGATGGTCACCGGCATCGGGCAGATCGCCGGGGTCGAGTGTGTGATCAGCGCCAACGACCCGACGGTGAAGGGAGGCACCTCCTCCCCCACGACCATCGCCAAGTCCCTGCGGGCTCAGGAGATCGCGCTCCGCAACCGCCTGCCGGTGGTCAACCTGACCGAGTCCGGTGGCGCCGACCTCCCCAAGCAGGCCGACGTGTTCGTCCCGGGCGGCGCCACCTTCAAGAACCTCACCCGCCTGTCGGCCGCCGGCATCCCGACCGTCACCCTGGTGTTCGGCTCGTCGACGGCCGGTGGGGCCTACGTGCCGGGCATGAGCGACTACACGGTGTTCGTGGAGGGGGGCGCCAAGGTGTTCCTGGGCGGCCCTCCCCTGGTGAAGATGGCCATCGACGAGGACGCCGACGAGGAGCAGCTCGGCGGCGCCGAGATGCACGCCCGGGTCTCCGGCCTCGCCGACTTCCTGGCCGCGAACGAGCACGACGCCCTCCGCCTGGGCCGCACGATCGTTCGACGGTTGGGCTGGCGGAAGGCTGGTCCCCCACCGAGGGGTCCGGGCGCGCCGCCGCGCCTGGACCCCGAGGAGCTGCTGGGGGTCGCGCCGGCCGACGTGCGGATCCCCTTCGACGCCCGGGAGGTGCTCTGGCGGGTGGTCGACGACAGCAACTTCGACGAGTTCAAACCGCTCTACGGGAGCCAGCTCGTGTGTGGCTGGGCCGAGCTGTGGGGCTACCCCATCGGCATCCTGGCCAACAACGGGATCTTGTTCTCCGAGGAATCGCAGAAGGGTGCGCAGTTCATCCAGCTGTGCAACCGCAGCGACACCCCGCTGCTGTTCGTGCAGAACGTCACCGGGTTCATGGTGGGCACCCGCTACGAGCGAGGCGGGATCATCAAGCACGGCTCGATGCTCATCAACGCGGTCTCCAACTCCCGGGTCCCCCACCTCACCCTGATGATCGGGGCCTCCTACGGCGCCGGCAACTACGGGATGTCCGGCCGGGCGTACGACCCCCGGTTCGTGTTCAGCTGGCCCAACCACCGCAGCGCGGTGATGGGCCCGAAGCAGCTCGCGGGGGTGATGTCGATCGTCCAGCGGGCCGCGGCCACTCGGGCCGGGCGGGACTACGACGAGGACGCCGACCGCACGATGCGGGCGGCGATCGAAGACCAGATCGAGCGGGAGTCGACCGCCCTGTTCGCCACGGGTCGCCTGTGGGACGACGGCATCATCGACCCCCGCGACACCCGCACCGTCCTGGGCATCGCCCTGTCCGTCACCCACTCCGCTCCCGTGCAGGGCGCGGAGGCCTTCGGCGTGTTCCGGATGTGAGATGAGCCGCATCGACACCCTGCTGATCGCCAACCGGGGCGAGATCGCCGTGCGCATCATCCGCGCCGCCCGGCGCCTGGGCATGCGCACCGTGGCCGTGTACGCCGAGCCGGACCGCGACGCCCTCCACGTCCGTGCCGCCGACGTGGCCGTCCCCCTCGGAGGCTCCTCGGCCGCCGAGTCCTACCTGGACGTCCGCAAGATCGTGGCCGCGGCCGAGCGCACCGGCGCCGGCGCGGTGCACCCCGGCTACGGGTTCCTGGCCGAGAGCGCGCCGGCCGCGGCCGCGGTCGAGGCGGCCGGCCTCACCTGGGTCGGCCCCCACGTCGAGGCCATCCGGCTGATGGGAGACAAGCTGGAGGCCAAGCGGGTGGCTGCCGGCGTCGGGGTCCCCACGCTTCCGAGCGCCGCGCTCACCGGCGACACCCCGTTCGTGCTCCACGAGCAGGCCGCGGCGGTCGGCTACCCGCTGCTGGTCAAGGCGGCCGCCGGCGGAGGGGGCAAAGGCATGCGGCTGGTCGAGACCCAGGACGGGCTGGCCGGCGCGGTGGCGACGGCCCGCCGGGAAGCACAGGCCTCGTTCGCCGACCCGCGGGTGTTCGCGGAGCGGTGGCTGGTCGGCCCGCGGCACATCGAGGTGCAGGTGGTCGCCGATCGCCACGGCCACATCACCCACCTGGGTGAACGCGAGTGCTCGATCCAGCGCCGGCACCAGAAGCTCATCGAGGAGGCACCCTCCCCCGCGGTCGACCCGGCCCTGCGCCGACGCCTGGGGGAGGCCGCGTGCGCGCTGGCCCGGGCCATCGGCTACGACAGCGTGGGCACCGTCGAGCTGCTCGTGGACCCCGACACCGGCGAGTTCTTCTTCCTGGAGATGAACACCCGCCTCCAGGTCGAGCACCCCGTCACCGAGGAGGTCACCGGCGTCGACCTGGTCGCCCTCCAGCTCCGGGTGGCCGAGGGTGAACCGGTGGTCCGCGATCTGTCGGACGCCGCCGCCGAGGGGCACGCCATCGAGGCCCGGCTGTACGCCGAGCGGCCGGGAGCGGGCTGGCTGCCCGCCTTCGGGACCCTCCATCGCTTCCGCTGTCCGGATGAGCTGGTCCGCTGCGATGCCGGCGTCGACGACGGGAGCGAGATCAGCACGTTCTACGACCCCCTGCTGGCAAAGGTGATCGCGCACGGCACGACCCGCGACGAGGCGATCGGCCGGCTGGTGCGGGCGTTGACCACCATGCAGATCCACGGGGTGGAGACCAACCGCGACCACCTCGTGGCGGTGCTCGAGGACGCCGACTTCCGCGCCGGGCGGACCCCGATCTCCTACGTCGAGGATCACCCGTTGCTGCTCGATGCGTCACCCGGGCAGTCGGTGCGCACCGCTCACGCCATCGCCGCCGCCCTGGTCGGGCGCCACCGGAGGCGGCTGGCGGACGAGCACTGGCGGCACGCCCCCGGGGGCTGGCGCAACGTCGACCGCGACCACCATGAGGTGGTGGCGTTCGACACCGGCGGGGCCACCCTCGAGGTCACCTACCGGGTGGGTGCCGACGGGTCCTTCGCCGCCACGGTCGGCGACGAGACCCTCGAGGGGCGGCTCCTCGAGATCAGCCCGGACCGAGCTCGGCTGGAGATCGGTGCGGTGATGGTCTCCTGTGCCGTCAACCAGGTGGGCGCCCGGATCTGGGTCAACTCCGCGGCCGGCCAGACGGAGCTGCGCGAGCTCTCCCGGTTCCCCGAGCGGCGCGCCGCCTCGGCCGCCTCCGGTCCCACCGCTCCCGTCCCCGGTCGGGTGGTGCGGGTGGAGGTGGAGGTCGGCTCGAGGGTGACCGCCGGCCAGACGCTGGTGGTCCTCGAGGCCATGAAGGTGGAGCACCGCATCGCCGCGGCAGCCGATGGGCGGGTGGCCGAGATCCTGGTGGGCGAGGGAGCCAACGTCGATGCCCACCAGCTCCTGGTGCGAGTGGAGGAGCAGCCATGACCGCAGGATCCGATGCCCCGCCCCGGGAGCCGCTCCGGGTCGCCAACTGCAGCGGCTTCTACGGCGATCGCCTCTCCGCTGCCCGAGAGATGGTCGACGGCGGCCCGATCGACGTGCTCACGGGTGACTGGCTGGCGGAGCTCACGATGCTCATCCTGGCCAAGGACCGACTCAAGGACCCGGACCGGGGCTTCGCCGGGACCTTCCTCACCCAGCTCGAGGAGGTGCTCGGCACCTGCCTCGACCGCGGTATTCGGGTGGTCACCAACGCCGGTGGCCTCAACCCGGCCGGCTGCGCGGGCGCGGTCGAGCAGCTCGCAGCCCGGCTGGGGCTGGCGCCCAAGGTGGCCTACGTCGAAGGTGACGACCTCATGGGACGGCTCGGCGAGCTGCGAGCCGCAGGCATCGACCTCGCCAACCTCGACACGGGCGAGACCCTCGACGAGGTCGGGGCCGAGCCCATCACCGCCAACGCCTACCTCGGTGGGTTCGGCATCGCCGAGGCCTTGACCAGAGGTGCCGACGTGGTGGTGACCGGCCGGGTCACCGACGCGGCCCTCGTCGTCGGGCCCGCCGCCGCGCACTTCGGCTGGTCCCGCACGGACTGGGACCCCTTGGCCGGCGCCGTGGTGGCCGGGCACGTCATCGAGTGCGGCGCGCAGTGCACCGGTGGGAACTACGCGTTCTTCCAGGAGGTGCCGGGCATCGAACGCTGCGGCTTCCCCATCGCGGAGGTCCACCGGGACGGCTCCAGCGTCATCACCAAGCACCCCGGCACCGGTGGGCTGGTGTCGGTGGGCACGGTCACCGCCCAGCTCCTCTACGAGATCCAGGGGGTCCTCTACGACAACCCCGACGTGGTGACGCGCTTCGACACCATCAGGCTGGAGCAGGAGGGCCCGGACCGGGTGCGTATCTCAGGGGTGCGCGGGCTGCCCGCGCCGGCCCACACCAAGGTGGCGATCAACTACCTCGGCGGTCACCGCAACACCATGACCTTCGTGCTGACCGGCCTCGACATCGAGGAGAAGGCCGCCGTCGCGGAGCGCACCCTCTGGTCGCTCATCCCCGGCGGCAAGGCGTCCTTCGACGCCGTCGACGTGCGGCTGGTGCGCACCGACCGGCCCGACCCGCGAACCAACGAGGACGCGCTCGCCCAGCTCCGGATCACCGTCATCGACCGCGACCCGGCGAAGGTGGGCCGCGCCTTCTCCAACAAGGTGATCGAGATGGTGCTGGCCAGTTACCCCGGTCTGTTCACCACCAGCCCGCCGTCGGAGGCCACCAGCTTCGGCGTCTACTGGCCCGCGCTGGTGCCCGCCGACCTACCCCGACACGAGGTGGTCGTGGAGGGCGAGCGGATCAGGATCGACCCGGTCCGCCCGGACCACCGACCAGCGAGCCCGCCGCCGGTGCTGGACGGCGATTCCGGGCTCGCACCGCCACCGCTGACACTGAGCGGCGAGACGGTGCGCGCGCCACTCGGGTTGGTCGCCGGTGCGCGCTCGGGAGACAAGGGCGGCAACGCCAACATCGGTGTCTGGGCTCGCCACCCCGACGCATGGCCCTGGTTGACCCGCACGTTGACCGTCGACGCGCTGCGGGAGCTGATGCCCGCCGAGACCGACGGGCTGGAAGTCGAGCGGGCCGAGCTGCCGAACCTGTATGCGCTGAACTTCGTGATCCGAGGTCTGCTGGGACGCGGGGTCGCCGCCTCGACCCGTACCGATCCCCAGGCGAAGGGGCTCGGCGAGTACCTGCGGGCCAAGCTGCTCGACATCCCCATCGAGCTGCTGCCCAGCGAGGCCCGCTGACCCCGCCGCCTCGGCGGGGTCAGGTCACCAGAACGAGAGGATGCGAGCCGCATGGTCGCCTTCACCGACGAGCACGAGATGTTCCGCCAGACGGTGCGCGACGTCGTCGAGCGGGAGATCAACCCCCACGCCGACGACTGGGAACGGGCGGGCTCCTTCCCCGCCCACGATCTGTTCCCGAAGCTCGGTGCGCTCGGGATCCTCGGCCTGGAGTACGACCCCGCCTACGGCGGCCAGGGCGCCGACCACCTGTTCACCGTGGTGTACGGCGAGGAGATGGGACGCTGCGAGACCGGCGGGGTAGCCATGGCGGTGAGCGTCCAGACCGACATGGCGACCCCGGCGCTGCACCGGTTCGGTAGCGAGGAGCTCAAGCGTCGCTTCTTGGCGCCGGCCATCCGGGGAGAGATGGTGGCGGCGATCGCGGTGACCGAGCCCGACGCGGGCAGCGACGTGGCCGGCTTGCGCACCAGGGCCGTGCGTGACGGGGACGAGTGGTTGATCAACGGGACGAAGCTCTACATCACGAACGGCACGCAGGCCGATTGGCTCTGCCTGCTCGCTCGGACCTCGGACGAGGGCGGCCATCGGGGCATGAGCCAGATCATCGTGCCCACCTCGACCGAGGGGGTCTCGGTCAGCCGCAGACTCGACAAGCTCGGGCAGCGCTCCTCCGACACCGCCGAGCTGAGCTTCGTGGACGTGCGGGTCCCGGTCGACCACACGATCGGGACGATCGGCCGGGGCTTCCAGCAGCAGATGGCGCAGTTCCAGAACGAGCGGCTCATCGCGTCGTACATGGCCGTCGGCAACCTCGGCCTGGCGCTCGAACGGACCATTGCCTACGTGCGCGAACGCCAGGCGTTCGGTCGCTCCCTCGCGGACAACCAGTGGATCCAGTTCAAGCTGGCAGAGCTGCTCGCCGAGGTCGACCTGCTGCGCCACTACAACTATGCGTGCGCGCAGGCCATCGTCGACGGCGCCGACCAGCTCACGATCACCAGGATGGCCTCGATCGCCAAGCTCAAGGCTGGCCGGCTGCAGCGGCAGGTGGCCGACACCTGCATCCAGTTCCACGGCGGCATCGGCTACATGGAAGAGACCTGGACGGCGCGTTACTTCCGCGATAGCCGGCTGCTGTCCATCGGGGGTGGCGCGGACGAGGTGATGCTGCGGATCCTCGCCCAGCTCGAGGGCATCGGGAGGGCGTAGGTCGCCCGTCTCACTCGCTTGCCGGCTCGGTGCACCGGGCCCAGTACCTGGTGCGCTGCCCGGACCGGCTCAGCTCCTCGATGAGGCAGTGCGCATCCGCCGAGGTCAAGCCGGCGTGCAGGCGGGTGGGCCGCCCCCGCCCATCGTCGCTCCAGACCTCCCAGGCTGCGGGCGCCGGGTCGCCCACGAGCTCGCGGTAGCGGGCGGGGTCTGTGTCTCGGAGCAGCTCGACCTCAGACAGCTCCACCGCCAAGTGGCGGCGGGCGTGCCCGATCTCGTCCCCACCGAGGCGCACGGCCAGCCGTTCATCGAGCTGGTGCAGCTCGATGCCCATCACGAGACCGCACGGCCAGACCAGATCCCAGTAGAAGCACGGGTCTTCCGCCATGGGTTCGCTCGCCTGGGTGGGCGGGCCGAGGCGCTCGAGGAGCCCGAGCTCGCTGATGCGGGCCGTGAAGAGCGGCTCCTCGATCAGCTCGCCACGCGGGAAGGCGGAGAGCCTCCGGACCCCATCCCCCATGGCCCACCACCATAGGGGTCAGCGATGACCCACGCACAGGGGTCAACCGGCGTCGAGTGCCCGGCGAATGCCGGCCATGAACCCGTGCGCCCCGCTCGCACCCTCCCCGTCCAGCAGGCGGCGCACCAGGGCCGAGCCGATCACCACCCCGTCGGCCTCCTGGCAGGCCTCGACGGCCTGCGAGGCGTCGGAGACGCCCACCCCGACCAGCACCGGCGTGTCGGTGACGGCCTTCAGGCGGCGGGCGATGACCAGTGCGCTCGACGCCAGCGCGTTGCGTTCGCCGGTCACCCCAAGCAGGCCCACCGCGTACACGAACCCCCGGGCTCGCTCGCAGATGCGGGGCAGGCGCTCGTCGGGAGCGGTGGGGGCCGCGAGCATCACCGTCTCGACCCCGGCCTCGTCGGCCGCGGCCGCCCACGGACCGACCTCCTCGAGCGGCAGGTCGGGGAGGATCGCAGCCGCCACACCGGCGTCGACGAGCGAGCTGGCAAAGCGCTCGTGACCCATGCGGAAGCAGATGTTGTAGTAGGTCATCACCGCCAGCGGCACCCCGGCGTCCACGTCGCGCAGGGTGTCGAGCACGGACGCAGGGGTCGTGCCCCGCCGGAGGGCCCGTTCGCTGGCCGCCTGGATCACCGGGCCGTCCATCACCGGGTCCGAGAAGGGCACCCCGATCTCGATCGCGTCCGCTCCGGCGTCGGCGACCGCCCGCACGACATCGGGCCACTCCGGTACCAGCCCGCCCGTGACGTAGGGGACGAGGAGCTTGCGACCCGCGCTGCGGCGCTCTCGAAGGACGGCTTCGAGCTTGCCGACCGGCACGGCCGTCATCCCAGGATGTCCATCATCTGGGCGACGTCCTTGTCACCCCGACCGGAGAGGTTCACCAGCACCGTGCGACCCGCGAGCTGTCCACGGTCACGACTGACCCAGGCCAGCGCGTGCGCCGGCTCCAACGCGGGGATGATGCCCTCGGTTCGCGACAGCATCTGGAACGCGTCAATCACCTCCGCGTCGGTGACCTGCTCGTAACGGGCTCGGCCGATGGCCGCCAGGTGGGAGTGCTCGGGCCCGACCCCGGGGTAGTCGAGACCGGCCGATATCGACTGTGCTTCGAGCACCTGCCCCCACTCGTCCTGCAGCAGGTACGACTTCATGCCGTGGACCACTCCGGGCACACCCCGGCCGACGGCCGCTCCACCGGCGGGCTCCACGCCCACCAGCTCGGCATCGGTGTCCACGAAGCCGGAGAAGATCCCGATGGCGTTGGACCCACCACCGACACACGCGGTGACCACGTCGGGGTCCGCGCCGTCGAGCACCTGGCGGGCCTGCGCTCTCGCCTCGTCACCGATGACCCGGTGCAGCTCTCGCACCATCCACGGGTAGGGATGCGGGCCCATCACCGAGCCCAGGCAGTAGTGCGTCGTCTCGACGGTAGCCACCCAGTCGCGCATCGCATCGTTCACCGCATCCTTCAGGGTGCGGCTGCCGGACACCGCGGGGACCACCTCGGCGCCGAGCAGGCGCATCCGGAACACGTTGAGCGCCTGGCGCTGCATGTCGACCTCGCCCATGTACACCGTGCACGCCATGCCGAGCAGCGCCGCCGCGGTCGCGGTGGCCACGCCGTGCTGGCCGGCACCGGTCTCGGCCACCAGACGGGTCTTGCCCATCCGCCGGGCCAGCAGTGCCTGGCCGAGCACGTTGTTGATCTTGTGGGAGCCGGTGTGGTTGAGGTCTTCCCGCTTGAGGAGCACGCGCACCCCCAGCTCCGCGGAGAGCCGCTCGCACTCGGTCAAGGGCGAAGGCCGGCCCGCGTAGTCGCGCAGCAGTGTGTCGAGCTCAGTCCGAAAGGACACGTCGGCCCACGCCGATCGGAACGCCTGGTCGAGCTCCTCGCAGGCCGGAACCAGGGTCTCGGGGACGAAGCGCCCGCCGAACTCGCCGAACCGGCCGGAGGCGTCGGGTGGACCGAGAGGCATGAGGGCCGAGGCTACGCGGCCCGCTCCCGCCGCGGTAGCCGGAACGTATCCCTCCACCAGCCGGCGAGGTGCGACGACGCCGCGTCCGGACTCAACCGGTGAAGGTGTCCTCTTCCCAGTCGTAGGGCTGGACCTCGTGACCCGCACCGATGTCGATCACCGGCTCCGGGCCGTCGTCCTCGGACCCCTTGGCAGCGTTGACGAACCGCATCACGGCCAGCGCGTCCTTGTGGCCCGGCGAGGACTCGACCCCGCTGGCCACGTCGACACCCCACGGGTTGAACCGGCTGATGGCCTCCGCCACGTTGTCGGGGGTCAGGCCACCAGCCACGATGATGCGCTTGTGCAACGGCAGGTGCTCGGCGACGGACCAGTCGAAGACCTTGCCGGAGCCCGGATCGGCCGAGTCGACCAGGAGCGCGTCCACCTCGTAGTCGTCCATGCGGTCGAACATGCGGTCACCGGCGGCGAAGGCCTTGATGACGAACGGCACCCGCCGGCGGACCCACTCGGCCTCCGCGGGTGACTCGTGCCCGTGGAGCTGGGCGCCACGCAACCCGATCTGGTTGACCGTCTCCACCACCTGCTGGGCGGACTGGTCGCGGAACACGCCCACCGTGAGCACCTCGTGCGGCAGGCGTCGCACGATGTCACGGGCCGCCGCCGGCGCGATCTGCCTGGGGGAGGGCGCGAACACGAAGCCGAGGGCGTCGGCGCCCATGGCCACCGCCAGCAGCGCATCCTCCTCGTTCGTGATGCCGCAGATCTTCACGAACACACGAGCACGGTACCAACGCCCACCCCGCGACCGGCGGCAATCCCGAGGTGGACGAAGCTCAGGCGTCGACCAGGCGGCCGTTGAGGAAGTCGTCGTAGGCGGACAGGTCGAGGTGCCCGTGACCGGAGTAGTTGAACAGGATGACCCGCTCCTCGCCGGCCTCCTTCGCGGCGAGCGCCTCGTCCACGACCGCCCGGATGGCATGAGCGGTCTCCGGCGCGGGGATCTTCCCCTCGGTACGAGCGAACTGCACCGCGGCCTCGAAGACCTTGCCCTGCGGGTAGGCGACGGCCTCCATGCGACCGTCCCGCACCAGTTTGGAGACGATCGGCGAGTCGCCGTGGTATCGCAGGCCGCCAGCGTGGATGCTCGGGGGCATGAAGTCGTGCCCCAGCGTGTACATCGGGAGCAACGGGGTCATGCCGGCCACGTCCCCGAAGTCGTAGTCGAACGAGCCCTCGGTGAGCGTGGGGCACGATGCCGGCTCCACCGCGACCAGCCGCACCCCGTCGTCCGGGACGAACGGGAACGTGATCCCACCCAGGTTGGACCCACCGCCGCACGACGCGAGCACGACGTCGGGGCGCTCCTCGCCCGCCAGCGCGAGCTGCTCTTTGGCCTCGAGGCCGATGATCGTCTGGTGCAACAGGACGTGGTTGAGCACCGAGCCCAGCGCGTAGTGGCTGTCGTCGCGTCCCGCGGCGTCGCGCACCGCGTCGCTGATGGCCGCTCCGAGAGAGCCGGGGTTGGCCTCGTCGTCCACCGGTGAGGGCACGACGTTGCCGCCCCACACCTCCATCATCACCCGCCGGTACGGCTTCTGCTGGTAGGAGGCCCGCACCATGTAGACCATGCACTCGAGGTCGAACTGCGCGCAGGCGAACGACAACGACGACCCCCACTGACCGGCGCCGGTCTCCGTCGTCAGCCGGCTGACGCCTTCTTGCTTGTTGTAGAAGGCTTGCGGCACCGCCGTGTTCGGCTTGTGTGATCCGGCCGGCGAGACCGACTCGTCCTTGAAGTAGATGCGGGCCGGCGTGCCGAGCGCGGCTTCCAGCTTCTCGGCTCGCACCAGCGGTGTGGGGCGCCACAGCTTGAGGATGTCGAGGACCTCACCGGGGATGTCGATCCACGGCTCGGTGGACATCTCCTGCGCGATGAGCGCCATGGGGAACAGCGGGGCCAGGTCGTCGGGACCCACCGGCTCCCGAGTGGCCGGGTGCAAGGGCGGCTGGAGCGGTTCAGCCAGCCGCGGCAGGAGGTTGAACCACGCGGTCGGGAGCTGGTCGGTCGTCAGGTCGAATCGCGCCATGTGGGCCTCCGTCGATCGGGATGGTCGCGGCGAGCCATCCGCGTGCGCGGATCATACGGCCCGCCGCAGGGCGGCGACGGCGCCCGCCGGATCGCCCGAGCGCACGATGGACTCCCCCACCAGCACCGCGTGGTAGCCCGCGCCACGCAAGATCGCGGCATCAGCAGGGCCAGTGATGCCCGACTCCGCCACCCGGACCACCTCCCCGGGCAGGAGCCCTGCCAGCCGCACGGCTCGTTCGGTGTCCACCTCGAAGGTGACCAGATCCCGCTGGTTGACCCCCACCAGGTCGGCGCCGGCAGCCAAGGCTCGGTCGAGCTCCGCCTCGTCGTGGACCTCCACCAGCACGTCCAGGTCGAGATCCCGGGCCAGGCGCCACAGCCGTGCCAGCTCGGCGTCGCTGAGGGCGGCCACGATCAGCAGCACGCAGTCCGCCCCCATGAGCCGGGTGTCGCAGACGTCGCGCTCGCACACGGTGAAGTCCTTGCGCAGCACGGGCCGTGAGCAGGCCGCCCGGGCCGTTCGCAGGTCGTCGGCCGAGCCTCCGAAGAACTCGTGGTCGGTGAGCACCGACAGGCAGGCCGCACCCCCCTGCTCGTACCGGCGGGCCAGCTCGGCAGGATCCAGCCCGGGGCGCAGGTCTCCCTTGGACGGTGAGCGGCGCTTCACCTCGGCGATCACCGCCAGCTCGTGCCGGGCCGCCTCGGCGAGTGCGGCCCGGAACCCCCGAGGCTCGGGCGCGGCGGCGGCCCGGGCGACGAGCTCGTCGAGTGGCCGGTCGTCGGCCGCCGCGGCCGCGCGGTGCGCGGCCAGGATCCGGTCGAGGTAGGTGGCCGTCACGGCCGGCGAGCCTACCGGGGCCTCAGTCGCGCTCGGCCCGATAGCTGCGGGCCACCGCCAAGGCGGGCGCCGCGGCGAAGGCGATCCATCCCAGCACGAAACCGATGGCGCCAACCGCCAGCAGGGGCGCGAAACCGGCCACCAGCCCGCTCACCACACCGAGCAGGCCGATGACCCACAGCGCCGCGGGGAGCACCTGGAGCCAGCGCGGGATGCTCGCCCCCACCACTGGCGTCTGGTCGAGCAGCGCGGCGTAGTCGGTGTCGTCGTCCATCACCGGAACGAAACCCGGGCTCGGCCCGCCGCGCGGTCCCGCAGCAGGCGTGGCGCGCCGACGCTGCTCGTCGTAGGTCCGGCGCCGGCGCTCGTCGCCGACGATCGCCCACGCGGCGTTGATGCGGCGCATGCGCTCGTCGGCCGCGTGGCGCTCGCCGTGGGGGTGCAGGTCCGGGTGGGCATCGCGGGCCAAGCCCAGGTAGGCGCGACGGATCTCCTCCATCGATGCCGTCGGTGCCACGCCGAGCACCTCGTAGGGCGACGGGTCGCTCATCCCACCACCAGCGGCAGTGACCGGATCGAGCCCGGTAGCTCCCGACCGTCCCATCGCACGAGTGCGTCGACGGGTGGTTCGACCGCCCGCCCCACGTAGCCCAGTGCCACCACACCGCCCGTGCGAGGCGAGGGGGCCGCACTGGTGATCCGCCCCACGTCCCGCTCCCCCACGACCACCGCCGCCCCCGGCGGGGGCAGCTCCGACCCCGCGAGCTCGAGGCCCCGGAGGTGCCGGGGGACGTGAGCGCCCCGGGCGTCGATGCGCGCCACCAGCTCCTGACCGGTGTAGCAGCCCTTGGTGAAGCTGACCGAGGACTCCACCACCCAGGCCCCTGCCTCCGCCGGGATCGTGCGCTCGTCGAGCTCGGCTCCCATCCGCGGCACCCCTGCTTCGATCCGGGCCACCTCCAGCACGGCGGCCGGCACCTCCAGAACCCCGTCGGGGACCCGCACCGCCGGCCCGACCAGGTCGGCTCCCGCCAGCCCCGGCCAGTCGGCGGGGAGGATCAGCTCCGCGGCGGCGGACCCGAGGTCGACCCCGCCCAGCCCCGGCCCTCGGAGCGCCACCCAGCTCCACCCCTCAATCGGCTGGATGTCCACCTTCACCCGAAGCTTGAACCGTTCGAGGCGCTCCACCGCCACCTGGCCCCAACCGGCGTCGACATCGAGGACGAAACGGTCGGCACCCAGGCGGGCGATCCGCAGCCACGCCACGACCTTGCCGTCGGGTCGGAGCAGGAAGGACCACGACGGCCCGGCGACGGCGAGGGTGGAGACGTCCTGGCTGAGCTGGCCCTGCAAGAACGTGTCCGCGTCGGGCCCCGACACCAGGAGCAGATCACGCTCGATGGGCACCGCGGCCACGTCGGCCCGTATGGCGTGGTAGCCGTGGGCGATGGGGCCGAAACCGGTCATGGCGCCAGTCTGCCGTGACGGTCAGGCGCCGGCGCGCGCGGCCCGCATCCGCCGGGCGCCGGGCACCGCGGACAGCAGGGCCCGAGCCTTGTTGTGGCACTCGAGGTCCTCCTGCTCGGGCACGCTGTCGGCCACGATGCCCGCCCCGGCCTGCACGCTCGCCCGGCCGTCCGGTGCGACAACCAGCGTCCGGATAGCGATGGCGGTGTCGATGGTGCCGGAGAAATCCAGGTAGCCGACCACCCCGGCGTAGGGCCCGCGCTTGGTCGGTTCGAGCTCGTCGATGATCTGCATCGCCCGCACCTTCGGTGCCCCCGACACCGTGCCGGCGGGAAGGGTGGCCCGGAGCACGTCGATCGGGGTACGCCCCTCAGCCAGCTCGCCCGAGACCTGGGAGGTCAGGTGCATGACGTGGCTGTAGCGTTCCAGGGTCATCATCTCGTCCACCCGCTCGGTGCCGAAGCGCACCACCCGGCCGACGTCGTTGCGAGCCAGGTCCACCAGCATGACGTGCTCCGCCACCTCCTTGGGATGCTCCCGCAGCTCGGCGCCCAACCGGCGATCCTCCTCGTCGGTGCGGCCGCGCCGTCTGGTCCCGGCGATCGGCCGGGAGATGACCCGGCCGTCCACCAGCCGCACCATCGGCTCGGGCGACGAACCGACCAACGTCAGCTCCGGCATCCGCACGAAGTACATGTAGGGGCTGGGGTTCACCTGGCGCAGCACCCGGTAGTAGTCGAACGGATCAGCGCCCAGGTCGAAGTCGAACCGCTGCGAGAGCACGACTTGGAAGATGTCTCCCTCGAGGATGTGCTCCTTGGCCACTTCCACGGCGTGCCAGTACCGCTCGGCCCCCATCGACGAGCGCACCTCCGGCAGCGGGCCGTCGAGGTCAGGAGGCTCCATGACCGGCTCGGGCAGCGGGCTCGCCCCGTCGAGCGCGAGCCGCTCCACGCCCGCCACCGCTTCGTCGTAGATCTGGTCGAGCTCGGCGGGGGTGGCCCCCGGTGGGATGAACGCGTTGGCGATCAACGTCACCCGCTGGCGGAAGTGGTCGAAGGCCGCGAGCTCGCCGATGGTCGCCATCACGGCGTCGGGATGCCCGAGGTCGTCCGGTGGCACGTGGGGGAGGTGCTCCACCTCCCGGACCACGTCGTAGCCGAGGTACCCGACCAATCCGCCGTGCAGCGGCGGCAGGTCCTCGAGTGCCGGCGACCGGTAGCGCGCCAGCAGGCCCTCGACCGCGGCGAGGATGCCCCGGTCGAGGGGGACCCCTTCGGGGACGGCGCCTCGCACCTCCACCTGCCGCCCTCGCGCCACGAGGGTCGCGGCAGCCCGGCGACCGACGAAGGACCACCGGCTCCAGCGCTCGCCGTGCTCGACGGACTCGAACAGGAACCCCGGCTCGCCGTCACGGGTGAGTCGGGCGAACGCCGCCACCGGTGTGATCAGATCCGCGAGGACCTCCCGCCACACCGGCACGACGGTGTAGTCACGCGCCAGCGCGTGGAAGTCCTCTCGGCTCGGCGCGACCATGGCCCGCGTCCTGCCTGCCGGGTCAACCGTCCGAGCCGAAGGCCCGGAAGAAGCAGGAGTACTCACCGGTGTGGCAGGCACCCTTGCCTTCCTGCTCGACCACGAACAACAGCGTGTCGCCGTCGCAGTCGTAGTACGCCTCGCGCACGTACTGGCGATCGCCCGAGGTCTCGCCCTTGCACCAGTACTCCTGGCGCGACCGACTCCAGAACCACGTCCGCCCGGTCTCGAGGGTCCTGGCGAGGGACTCGGCGTTCATCCAGGCCATCATGAGCACCCGCCCGGTGCCCTCCTCCTGCACGATGGCCGGCACCAGCCCGTCGGCGTCGTAGCGGATGGCGGCGAGCTGCTCGGAGGTGGCGGAGATCGGGGTGATGACCGGCATGACCGACAAGCCTAGAGGTCAGAGATAGAGGCCGGTGCTGCCTTCTTCGAGCCGCCTGGCGGCCACGGCGTGCACGTCACGCTCCCGGAGGATGATGTAGTCCTCGCCGCGCACCTCGACCTCGTAGCGGTCCTCGGGGTTGAAGAGCACTTGGTCGCCGGACTCCATGTTGCGGACGTTGGGCCCGACCGCGACCACCTCGGCCCACACGAGTCGCTTGCCCATCTGCGCCGTGGCGGGGATGAGGATGCCTCCGGTGGAGCGCCGCTCCCCTTCGGGCCCGCCCGTCTTCACGAGGATCCGATCGTTCATCATCTTGATCGGAAGCTTCTCGTCGTCGCCCGACCCGGTCTCCGCTGTCACGGCTCCGACGGTACCGTCTCTGCCCGTGGCTGACGACTCGCTGGTGTTGCGCACCGCCGACGGCCTGGCCCTGGAGGCCGAGATGCGGGCACCCGAGCACGCCACGGCGTCGGTGGTGCTCGCCCACCCGCACCCCCTCCACGGCGGCTCGATGCGCTCAGTGGTGACCAGCGAGCTGTTCCGGTTGCTGCCCGGATCGGGGATCGTCGTCCTGCGGTTCAACTTCCGGGGGGTGGAGGGTTCGGAGGGCAGCCACGGCGGTGGGGTCGACGAAGCGCTCGACCTGGTCGCGGCCCTCGACGCCCTGGAAGCGGCCGGCGCCCCGGCGCCGCTCGGCGTCGTCGGATGGTCCTTCGGTGGCGACGTGTCCCTGAGCGTGGTCGACGAGCGGATCGACGGGTGGGTGCCAGTGGCGCCCACGCTGCGGGTGCTCCCCCCCGAGGCGCTGCTGGCCGCTCGTGACCCCCGCGCCAAGCACCTGATCGTCCCCGAACACGACCAGTTCCGCCCTCCGGCGGCCGCCACGGAGGCCACCGCGGGTTGGCTGAACACCACCATCGACACCGTGGCCGGCGCGGATCACTTCCTGCTGGGGCGGACCGACGTGCTGGCCTCGCTCGTGCGCCGGCGCGTCGGCGACCTGCCCCGCCGCGCAGGCTGAGCGTCACACCGGGCGCACCGTGACGCCCCGCGCTGCGAGGTGCCGCTTGGCCTCCGCGATGGTGTGCTCGCCGAAGTGGAAGATCGACGCCGCCAGCACCGCGTCGGCATGGCCGTCGAGCACGCCCTCGGCGAGGTGCTCGAGGCTCCCCACACCACCGCTGGCGATGACCGGCACTGCCACCGTGTCGGACACGGCTCGGGTCAGCTCCAGATCGAACCCGTCGCGAGTCCCGTCCCGGTCCATCGAGGTGAGCAGGATCTCGCCGGCGCCGAGCCGGACGGCCTCCCGCGCCCACCAAAGCGTGTCGATGCCGGTCGGGGTCCTCCCACCGTGGGTGAACACCTCGAAGCCCGACGGGGTCGCAGTCCCCGCGCCGGGCGCGCACCTCCGGGCGTCGATCGCCACCACCACACACTGGGCGCCGAACTCCTCGGCGAGCTCGGCGATCAGCTGCGGGCGGGCCACCGCGGCCGTGTTGACCGACACCTTGTCGGCCCCGGCCCGCAGCAGCTCCCGGGCGTCGTCGACGCTGCGGATGCCGCCGCCGATCGTGAAGGGGATGAACACCTGCTCGGCGGTGCGGCGCACCACATCGACGATCGTCGCCCGGTCGTCGCTCGATGCGGTGATGTCCAGGAAGACCAACTCGTCGGCGCCCTCCGCGTCGTACCGGGCCGCCAGCTCCACCGGATCACCAGCGTCCCGGAGGTCGACGAAGTTCACCCCCTTGACGACCCGTCCCCCGTCGACGTCCAGGCAGGGGATGACCCGAGCGGTGCGCACCTCAGCAACCCCCTGCCTCAGCCAGCGTGGCCAGCGCCTCGGCCACCGTGAAGCGCTCTTCGTAGAGCGCCCGGCCGACGATCACCCCGGCCAGGGCGCGACCGCGGCGACCACGCAGCGCGGCCAAGGTTCGCAGGTCGTCGAGACTGCCCACACCCCCCGAGGCGATGACGTCAAGCGAGGTCGCGTCGAGCACCTCGGCCAGCCCCTCCACATCGGGACCCTCAAGGGTGCCGTCGCGGCCGATCTCGGTGACCACCAGCGCCTCCACCCCCTGGTCCTCGAAGCCGCGGGCCACGTCCAGCAGGTCGTGGCCGCTGCTGCGGACCCAGCCGCGAACCGCCACGTCGCGACCGCGGGCATCGAGCCCCACGGCGACCGGGTACCGCGCCGCGAGCCTCGCCACCAGGGCGGGCTGCTCCAGCGCCGCGGTGCCCAGCACGACCCGGGCCGCCCCGGCCTCGAACAACGCGTCCGCGGCGGCCTCGTCGCGCACCCCTCCCCCGGTCTGGACCCGCACGTCCACCGCGCTGGCGATCCGCGCCACGGCGTTGCGGTTGGCGGGGTGTCCTGTGCGGGCCGCGTCGAGGTCGACCACGTGCAGCCACCCGGCGCCGGCGGCAGCGAACACCCGGGCCTGTGCGACCGGGTCGTCGTGGTACACGGTCTCTCGGGCGTAGTCGCCCTGGAAGAGCCGTACGCAGCGACCGCCGCGCAGGTCGATGGCGGGATACAGGTCCATCAGGCGGCCGCCCGCCCTGTGGCGGCACCGACGAAGTTGCGCAGGACGGCCAGCCCCGCCGCCCCCGACTTCTCGGGATGGAACTGGGTGGCCCAGACGTGGTCCCGCTGGACCGCGGCGACCACCGGCCCGCCGTAGTCGCAGGTGGCGATCACGCCCCCGCCGTGGTCGGCGGCATAGGAGTGCACGAAGTACATCCAGATGGGCTCGGACAGCGAATCGAGCATGGGCGAGGGCCGCACGATGTCGAGCACGTTCCACTGCATCTGTGGCCGCTTAACCCCTTCGGGAAGCGCCCGGACCTCCCCCTCGAGAACCCCGAGGCCGGCGACGCCCGGTGACTCCTCGGAGCGCCCGTACAGCAGTTGCATCCCCACGCAGATGCCGAAGAACGGCGTGCCGCGCTCGATCGCCTCCAGCGCGGCCACGTCGAGCCCGCTGTCCCGCAGGGCCTCCATGCAACGCCCGAACGAGCCGACCCCCGGCAGCACCACACCTGCCGCCTCGCGCACCAACCGGGGGTCGGCGGTCAGGCGGGCATCGGCCCCCACGTGCTGGAGGGCCTTCTGGGCGGAGCGCAGGTTCCCGATGCCGTAGTCCAGGACGGCGATGAGGGTCACCTCAGCACCTCGACCCTCACAACACACCCTTGGTGGAGGGCACGCCCGTGCCTTCGACCCGCACGGCGTCCCGCAGCGAGCGGGCCACGGACTTGAACGTGGCCTCGACGATGTGGTGCGTGTTGCGGCCGCGGACCAGCGTGATGTGCAGGGTCAGCGCCCCGGCGGTGGCAAAGGCCCGCCAGAACTCCTCCACCAGCTGCGGATCGAACGGCGGCTCCCCGAGGATCTTCTCCCCAGGGAACGCCACCTCGTAGTGCAGGTACGGACGACCCGACAGGTCGAGGGCCACGTCGACCAGGGCCTCGTCCAACGGCACCCGGTTGGACGCGAACCGGCGAACGCCGGCCTTGTCGCCCAGGGCGTCCCCGAAGGCCTCGCCGAGCACGATGCCGACATCCTCGACCGTGTGGTGGGCGTCGACCTCCAGATCCCCCGCTGCCCGCAGGCTGAGGTCGAACCCACCGTGACGGCCGAGCTGGGTGAGCATGTGGTCGAAGAAGGGGATGCCCGTGGCCACCTCGACCGCGCCGGTGCCGTCGAGGGCGAGCTCAACGGACACCTCGGTCTCCTTGGTGGTGCGATGGCGGGAGGACCGCCGGGCCGAGCCGGAGGAACTGGTCGTCATGTGAGGATCTCCGTGAGTGCGGTGAGGAACGCGTCGTCCTCCTCGGTGGTGCCGATCGTGACCCGGAGGCAGCCCTCCAGACGTGGCCACGAGCTGCAGTCCCGCACCAGCACCGAGCGCTCCACGAGTGCCTCCCACACCGCCCGACCATCGCGCTCGATGGGCCGGAAGAGCACGAAGTTGGCCCCCGACGGCCACACTTCCACGGGCAGCTCACCCAGCGCGGCGACCAGCCGACCGCGCTCCTCCACCAGGTGCGAGACCCGGGCTTCCATCTCGTCGACGTACTCCAGGGCCAGACGGCCCGCGAGCTGCTTGAACGAGTCAAGGTGGTACGGCAGCACGACCTTGAAGAGCTGCTCGACCACGGCTGCCGGCCCGACCAGGTAACCGAGTCGACCCGCGGCCATGGACCAGGTCTTGGAGAAGGTGCGGGTCACCACCAGCGGCTGGTCGTCGGCCACCAACTCGAGGGCCGACCAGGGCGCGAACTGACCGTAGGCCTCGTCGACGACGAGCAGGCACCCACGGGCCCGGGCCAGCGCGAGGACCTCCCGAACGGCGTCGGGCGAGTCGACCACCCCCGTCGGGTTGTTGGGTGAGCAGAGGAACGCCACCGATGGCGGATCCGGATCGTCGAGGAGCCGGCGGACCTCCGCCAGGTCCAGCGAGAAGTCCGGGCCCCGTTCCCCCTCCACGACGGTCGAGCCGACCAGCCGGGCGATGTGGCCGTGCAGGGCGTAGGTCGGCTCCCAGACCGCGACCCTCCGGCCTGCTCCCGCGTACGCCAGCAGCACCGTCTGGAGCACCTCGTTCGAGCCGTTCGCCGGGAACACCTGGCCGGGATCCACACCGTGGAGCCGGGCGATGGCGGCCCGCAGCTCGGTCGCGTCCCGGTCGGGGTAGCGGTTCCAGGCGATGGTCCGGGCCGCCCGTGCCAGCTCGTCCACCCAGGCTGCGGGCGGGGGCTCCGGTGACTCGTTGGTGTTGAGGCGGACGGCCACTTCGAGCTGTGGTGAGTGGTACCCGTCCATCAACGCCACATCGGCGCGAGGGGTCGGGGTCACGGGGCGGCCTCGCCGGCGGGAGCCGTGGTGCGCAGCAGGATCGACCGGGCGTGGGCGTCGAAACCTTCGATCTCGGCGAGGGTGTGCACGTACGGCGCCACCTTCTCGAACGCCGCCCGGTCGAGGCTGATGACGTGGAGCTGCTTGAGGAAATCGCCGACCGTCAGCGCGCTGGCGAAGCGAGCGGTACCGGCGGTGGGCAGGACGTGGCTCGGGCCGGCGAGGTAGTCACCCACGGAGGCCGGTGAGAAGGGGCCACAGAACACCGCGCCGGCGTGACGGACCAGCGGGACCAGCCGGTCGGGATCCGACGCCATGAGCTGGAGGTGCTCGGGGGCGATGAGGTTTGCCAGCTCGATGGCCTGCTCGGCGTCGTCGACCAGGGCCAGGTGGCCGCCGTTGCGGAGTGTCGATTCGATCTCGGTCCGCCGGGGCGCGACCCTGGCCAGCCGGGCGACCGCCCGGTCGATCGCCTCGGCCGCTGACTCGGACCAGGTGATCAGCCAGGCCGCGCCGTCGGGCCCGTGCTCGGCCTGGACGATGAGGTCGATCGCGGCCAGCTCGACCGGGGTGGAGTCGTCGGCCACGACCACGATCTCCGAGGGCCCAGCGAACGCCGACGGGACGCCCACGATGCCCGCCACCTCCTGCTTGGCGAGCGCGACGTAGACGTTCCCTGGACCGGCGATGACATCCACCGGGCGGATCGACTCGGTGCCGTAGGCCATCGCGGCGACGGCCTGCGCGCCGCCCACCGCGTAGACCTCCTCGACCCCGGCGAGGGCGGCTGCCGCCAGGGTCACCTCGGCCACCGCCCCCCGCTCACGGTCGGGGGGCACGCACAGCACGAGCTCGGGCACGCCGGCCACCCGGGCGGGGACCGCGGTCATCAGCACCGTCGAGGGGTAGGCCCCCCGCCCTCCCGGCACGTACAACCCGGCCCGGTCCACGGGGACCGCCCGCTCCCGCACCACGATGCCGTCACGCTCGTAGATCCTCTCCGGGTGCCGCTGAGCCTGGTGGAAGTCGCGGATGGCGTCGTGGGCGGCGGCGATCGCCTCCCGGACCGGGTCGGGGATCGCGCCCAGCGCCCGCTCGAGCTCCCGGGCCGGAACGCGCAGGTCCTCAAGGGCCACGCCGTCGAAGCGCTCGGTGTACTCGCGCAGGGCGGCATCGCCGCGGTCACGCACGTCGTCGAGGATCGCCCGCACGGCTGCCAGCGGCGGCTCACCGGTGCTGACCGGCCGCGGCAGAGCGCCGCGGAGATCGGTGACACCACGGAGATCGACACGGTTCAGCACGGCGCCCAACGGTAGCGGGCGTGCCCGCCGGGGCCGGCACCGGTTTGACTGAGGGAATGGATCCCGATCGCGCCGAGCTGTCGTCCGTGTCCACCAGCCTCGATGACCTCTCCGCCCGGGTGGAGCGGCTCGCCGGCAGCCTGCAGCGCCGGCGCCAGGACGCCCTCGCCGCCGACCTCTACGAGGTCGAGCGGGCGTTGCGGATGGCCGAGCGCCGGCTGGCACAAGTCCTGCGCCGGCTGGGTTGACGGCGGACGGCTGGCGCAGGGCGGGCAAGCGGATCCCGCCAAAAACGAGGGCCGGCGCCCCGTAGGGCGCCGGCCGGGGCGACACTGGGCGGCGGATCCCAGACGTGTCGCCGGGTACCAGGTGGCGGGAACCTGGTAACGCGTACCTTACAACGACTCGGGGCCGGGTTGGTACCTCTCGGGGAGGATTTTCTGCTGCCGGCTCCTGCGGGCTCGGCCGGCGCCGACCATCGTCGAGGGGCCATTTTCCGAGCTGACGGAGCTGGACGGACACCATCCCTCCTGAGCCGTGAAGAAATTCACACGGCTCAGACGCCGACCTTCGGGCAGAAGTCCGCCAGCACACACGCCTCGCAACGCGGCCGCCGGGCGACACAGACCCGGCGGCCGTGGAGGATGAGGCGCAGGCTGAACGGACCCCTTTCGGCGGGGGGGATCATAGCGTTCAGCTCGTGCTCGACCTTCACCGGGTCACTCGAGGTGGTGAGGCCCAGCCGCTTGGCCAGCCGGAGCACGTGGGTGTCGACCGGCAGCCCCGGCAGGCCCAGCGCGACGCTGCGGACCACGTTGGCCGTCTTGCGGCCCACGCCGGGGATCGTGACCAGATCCTCCATCGCCCCGGGGACCTCGCCCCCGAAGCGCTCAGTCAGCGCGGCGGCCATGCCCAGCAGGCTGCGGGTCTTGTTCTTGTAGAACCCGGTGGAGCGGATCAGTTCCTCGACGTCCTCCGGGCGGGCCGACGCCAGGTCCTCGGGGGTCGGGTACCGCGCGAACAGCGCCGGGGTCACCTGGTTCACCCGGGCGTCCGTGCACTGAGCCGACAGGATCGTCGCCACCAGCAGCTCGAACGCGTTGGTGTGATCGAGCTCGCAGCGGGCCTCGGGGTACTCCTCGGCGAGGCGCCGCATCGTCTCTCGCGCCCGCCCGGCAGGCGTACGGGGTCGACCCATCGGCGCTGCAGGCTAGCGATCACCCGACCGGCGCTCTGCCGCCCCGGACCTCCCCACTACTGTCGCCTCCCATGCTCGCGCTGGCCGCCGAACCACCTCTGGCAGATGCCCGCCCGGCCAACGAGCTCGCCGCCATCGAACAGGCCCTCGCCGAGCTCGACCACCGGGACCTCCCGGACCGTGGCGCGGCGCTCCTGCGGCAGGCGGCCGAGCTGGCCCGAGCCGCGGGCTCGGTGCTGCGCCTGGAGGCGCAGCCCTCACCGGCCGAGCTCGACGCCGCCGCCACCAGGGCAGGCCTCCAGCTCACCCGTGACCTGCTCCAGCTCCGGCGCCCGCTCCCGATCGCCGAGCACACCGACCTGCCCGTTCGGGCCTTCGTGCCCGATCAGGACGAACCGGCGTGGCTCGAGCTGAACAACCGGGCGTTCGCCTGGCATCCCGACCAGGCGGGCTGGTCGGTCGCCGACCTTCGGACCCGCGAGCGTGAGCCCTGGTTCGATCCCCGGGGCTTCCTCCTCCACGAGCGCGACGGCCGCCTCGTCGGCTTCTGCTGGACCAAGGTCCATCGGGACGAGCAGCGACCGATCGGCGAGATCTACGTGATCGCGGTCGACCCGGCCTTCCACGGCCGGGGGCTCGGCCGGGAGCTGGCCATCGCCGGGCTCGAGCACCTCGGTTCGCTCGGACTCGACACGGCCATGCTGTACGTGGAGGCCAACAACGAGCCGGCCCTGGCGCTGTACCGGTCCCTGGGCTTCGAGCACCACCACTCCCATCGCTGGTACCGCTCCGGCGGGCCGTAGCCTGAGGGGCCGTGGTGTCCCTGTACGACCTGGACCGGGCCGACCTGGCGCGGGTGCTCGACGGCGAGCCGCGCTACCGGGTGGACCAGGTCTGGTCGGGCCTGCACCGCAAGGCCCGGTTGCCCGAGGAGCTGACCGACGTGCCGAAGGCGATCCGGGCGTCGCTGGCGGCGGCCCACCCACCCGCGCTGGTCGAGATGGGCCGGATGGTGACCGACCAGGGTGACACCGTGAAGTGGCTCTGGCGGTTGCCCGACGGCAAGCGGGTCGAGACCGTGCTGATGCACTACCCGGACCGCTCCACGGTGTGCGTGAGCACGCAAGCCGGCTGCGCGATGGGCTGCGGCTTCTGCGCCACGGGGCAGGCAGGGTTCGATCGGCAGCTCAGCACCGGTGAGATCGTGGAGCAGGTGATCCGGGCCGCCCGGGAGGCGGCGCCACGCCGGGTGTCGAACGTCGTGTTCATGGGCATGGGTGAACCGCTGGCCAACTACGACGCCACCTGGGCGGCGATCGAACGGCTCCACGATGCCGTGGGCATCTCGGCCCGCCACCTCACGGTGTCGACTGTCGGGATCGTCCCCGGCATCCGCCGGCTCGCCCGAGAGGCGCTCCCGGTGAACCTCGCGGTCTCGCTGCACGCCGCGAACGACCGGCTGCGCGACGAGCTGGTGCCGATCAACCGCCGCTACCCGCTGGCCGACCTGGCGGCGGCGTGCCGGGACCACGTGGCGGCGACGAACCGGAGGCTGTCCTTCGAGTGGGCCCTCATCGACGGGGTCAACGACCGGCTTGACGATGCCCGGGAACTGGCCGCCCTGGCCCGTGAGCTACGGGCACACGTGAATCTGATCCCCCTCAACCCCACACCGGGCTACCCCACCCGCGGCACGCCCCCGGCCCGGGTACGGGACTTCGCGGCGCGGCTGCGATCGCTCGGCGTGAACGCGACGGTGCGGGCCAACCGGGGTGGCGACATCGACGCCGCCTGCGGACAGCTGCGCGCCGCCCAGGCCGGCTCACCCCGGGAGCCGGGCCAGCCAGTGACCCTCAGCGAACGAGCACGGTGACCCGCTCCGCGGCCCGGACCGCCCGCTCGAGTAGTTCTGCAGGCGCCACCTCCACACCGGCCCAGAGCACCGAGTCCCGCACCGTCCCGGCCACCCTGGCCTCCTCGCCGATCACCGACCGCTCGACCGACCCGCTCACCTGCGCAGTGGGGGCGACGATCGACCCCGCGCTCCGATCGGCGGCGAGCAGGTTCGCCCGGAGGTACCCGGCGGGGGTCCCGCAGTCCACGACCGGGCCGGGATGACCGACGACCTCGACCCGCCCCGCGTCGTCGGCGGCCGCCCAGCACCGCTCGTAGAGCCCCGAGGGCTCCGGGCTGAGCGCCGCGACGTCGGCCCAGGGCATCAGGGCGGCCGCCACCACCATGCGAGGGCCGAACACGGGCTGGCCCCCCACCAGCAGACGGACCCGCTCACCGTCCCAACCGGCCACGAAGGCGGCGAGGTCCGCCTCGGCCCAGGTGTCTGCGTTCACGACCAGGGTGCCGCGCCCGCCGATCCAGTCCCGCAGCTTCCCCAGCGCTCCGGCCGTGCCCAGCGCCTGCTCCGCCTCCACCGACAGGTGCACGCCGGGATGGTTGGCGGCGAGGTGGTCCTCTAGAGCCGCCCGGCCGTGATGGACGTTCACCGAGCAGGCTGCCGCGGCACGCCCGGCGCGCTCGAGGGCCAGGTCGAGCAGTGGAACCCCCCCGACGGGGCACAGTGGCTTCGGCCGCACCAGGGTGAGAGGGCGGAGCCGCCGGCCCTCGCCGGCCGCCAGCACCACGGCGACCACCTCGCCGAGGTACGCAGACCGGTGGCTTGCTGCCAGACTGTCACCCATGGAAACCCGCCGGTGGACCAATCCATCGCAACCCCAGACCCTGTACGTGGCCGTGATCCTGCTCTACCTGAACGCGGTGTTGGGGTTGCTGTTCGGCGGGTTCGCGAGCCCGATCGCCCTGCTGGTCATCATCGGGCAGATCGCCGGCGGCCTGGGCATCGCCAACGAGAAGAAGTGGGGCTACGTCCTCGCGGTGGCGGTGGCCACCGTGTCGCTGCTGTTCGGGGTGGTGCTCCCGCTCGTCGGCAGGCTCACCATCATCTTCGACCCGGTCTTCCTGATCGGCGCGATCTTCCCCATCGCGCTGTTCGCCCTGCTCGTGCACCCCATGAGCCGCGACTACCAGCGGGTCTGGTTCAAATAGCAGCCCACCGCGATGCCGGGGCATGATGCCCCCATGACCACCACCGTGAACGGCATCGCCGGCCTCAAGGAGAAGGTCGGCCAGCACTTGGGCTTCAGCGACTGGGTGGAGATCACCCAGGAACGGGTGAACCTCTTCGCCGACGCCACCGGCGACCATCAGTGGATCCACGTCGATCCCGAGCGGGCGGCGAAGGAGAGCCCTTTCGGTGGCCCCATCGCGCACGGCTACCTGACCCTGTCGCTCGGCCCGATGCTCATGCCCCAGATCCTGCGGGTGGAGGGCATCAGGATGGGGGTCAACTACGGCTGCGGGAAGGTGCGCTTCCCCGCCCCAGTCCCCGTCGGGGCGAAGCTGCGCCTGGGCGCCGAGCTGGTCGGAGTGGAGGACATCCCCGGCGGAGCGCAGGTGACGATGACCTTCACCTTCGAGTGCGAAGGGGCCTCGAAGCCCTCCTGCGTGGCCGAGATCATCTTCCGCTACTACGACTGACCGCCCCGGCCGCGCCGCTCGCATCGCCGGCCCGGGTCAGCGCAGCTCGGGCATGACCTTCTCGGCCAGCAGGGTGAGGGTCTCGGTCTCCGGATAGTCCGAGCACCACGGGACGATGCCGCCCACCCCGAGCGCCTCGTAGGCCTTGATCTTCTCGTAGACTTGTTCAGGGGTGCCCACCAGGTTCCCCTCTCGCCACGAGTCGTAGGGCTCGCCCCAGAACGAGCGGGTGCCCCCGGCTTCGATCTCGCGCTCGTCCTCCCGGATGAACACCTCGGGCGACCAGGTCTTGAGGATCTCGTCGTAGTCCCGCCCGACCGCCCGGCAGTGCTCCTTGAGGACCTCGCACTTGTGGGCGAACTCGTGCGGCTTGCCACCGAAGTTGCTGCGGTCGGCGTGGCGGGCCACCACTCGGAGCGTGAGCTGCTCTCCCCCGCCCCCGATCCAGATCGGCGGGTGCGGCTGCTGCAGCGGCTTGGGGTCGCACTGCGCTCCGGCGATGGTGAAGAACTCACCATCGTAGTGGGCGTCGGCCTCGCTCCACATCAGCTTCACGATCTCGACGGTCTCCCGCAGCATCCGGATACGGTCCCGAGCCGGGGGGAACTCGTAGCCGTAGGCCCGGTACTCGTGGTCGTACCAGCCCGCGCCGATCCCCCAGTCGAGGCGCCCCCCGCTGATCACGTCGAGGTTCGAGGTGATCTTCGCCAGCAGGCCGGGGTTGCGGTACGAGGCGCAGCCCACCATCTGGCCGAGCCTGATGCGGCTCGTCCGCTGGCTGATGGCCGCCAGGGTGGTCCAGCACTCGAAGACGGTCTCGTGGGCGGGAACCGGCACGTTGTGGAAATGGTCGTAGACCCACACCGAGTCGTAGCCGAGTTGCTCGGCCAGCTCCGCGACCTCGACCGCCTTGGCCCACTTGTCCTGGGGATCGGCGATCCCGGCGAGCTCCATCTTCCAGCCCTGCGGCACGAAGGTTCCGAAGATCATGGTGACGAACCCTACCGAGACGGTCCTCGTAGCATCTTCGCCCATGCGTGTCCGGCGCTGCGCTCGCCTCGTGGCGGTCGGGCTCCTGCTCGCCACGGCGAGCTGCGCCAGCGATGAGCCCCGGCCGGTGGTGCGCGGCGAACCGGTGCCGACCACCAGCGCAGCACCGGCCCCGAGCGCCGCGCCGAGCCCGCCCCCGATGCCGGACCCTGCGCCGGTCCGCTGGCAGCCCTGTGGCGAGCTGGAGTGCGGATCGGTGGAAGTGCCGGTCGACTACGGCGACCCCGATGGGGGCACGATCCGCCTGGCCGTGGCCCGCCGGCCGGCACCCGACCCCGGACGGCGCCTCGGCCCGCTGCTGGTGAATCCCGGGGGCCCCGGCGGCTCGGGCATCGGATTCCTCGAGAGCGGGAGCCTCGCCGAGCTGACCGACCGCTTTGATCTCGTGTCCTGGGATCCTCGGGGGGTTGGCGGCAGCGAACCCCTCGAGTGCGGCGCCGGCCACGCCGGCTTCCTCGGGCTCGACCCGCACCCCGACACCCCCGAAGAGCGAGCCGCCCTGGAGCGCGAGGCGGAGCGGCTCGCCGCCCGCTGCGGGGCCGAGGACCCGGGGCTGCTGGCCAACATGGACACCACGATCAACGCGATGGACCTGGAGATGATCCGGCGCGCCCTTGGCGACGAGCAGCTCAACTACCTCGGGTTCTCCTACGGGACGCTGATCGGGCTCGAGTACGCGCGCCGGTTCCCGTCCCAGCTACGGGCGCTGGTCCTCGACGGTGTCGTGGACCCGGCGCTCACCGTGGAGGCGATGCTCACCGACCAGGCCGTGGCGATGGAGCAGCACCTGGCGGAGGTGAGCGACCTCTACGACCGGGTCCTGGCCCGGGCCGAGACCGACCCGATGGTGCTCGCGGACGGCAGGCTCGTCGGCCCCGACGTGGTCGTCCTCGCCGCCATCGCGGCCACCTACCGCGGCGACGGGCGCGACGAGCTGCGCCGGGCGCTGCTAGCCGCCGACGGCGGCGACGCCCGCCGGCTGGCCGTGCTGGCGGACGCCTACCTCACCGCCTCGGACTCGTTTGGCGCCTACCTGGCCGTGGTGTGCACGGACAGCCCGAGGCCGTCGGGGCTCGACGGCTGGCGGGCGATGGCCGACCGGGTCGCCCAGCGCGCCCCCAGGCTAGGAGCGGCGGCGGTCAACGAGGTGCTGGCCTGCGGGTTCTGGCCCATCGAGCCCACCCGCCAGCCCGCGCCGGTCGCACCACGAGGCCTGGCTCCGGCGCTGGTGATCGGTACCACCGGCGACGCGGCCACGCCCTACGGCGAGGCGGTGGCGGTCGCCGCGAACCTGCCGGGCGCGGTGCTACTGACCTTCGACGCGGACGGCCACACCGCCACCGGGCGAAGCCCCTGTGTGGCCGGCGCCGTACGCAGGTACCTGGAACGATCGGAGCTGCCCGAGCCCGGCTCGGTGTGCGGGTAGAGCCCCCCGGGGACTCCGGTCATCTCCGGTGCCCGAGAGCGCCCCCGTTAGGATCGCCGGCCATGGAGTTCAACCTCGCCGTCCTCAACGAAGCCATCGCCAGTGAGATCGGCGACCGCGAAGCGATCGTGTGGCGCGATCGCCGCATCACCTACGCCCAGCTGGCGGAGCGCACCCGGCGGCTCGCGAACCTGCTGCTCGACCGCGGCTTCGAGGTGCGCGCCGAGCGGGACCGCCTCGCGGGTTGGGAGTCGGGCCAGGACCACCTCGCGCTCTACCTCCACAACGGCAACGAGTACCTGGAGGGCATGCTCGGCGCCTACAAGGCCCGGGTCGCGCCCTTCAACGTGAACTACCGCTACGTGGCCGAGGAGCTGCGCTACCTGCTCGACGACGCCGGGGCGCGCGGGATCATCTACCACTCGGCGTTCGCCCCGACGCTCGAGGAGGTCCGTGCCGACCTCCCCAGCCTCGAGCTGTTGCTGCAGGTGCCCGACGAATCCGGCCACGGGCTGCTACCCGACGCGGTGTGGTACGAAGACGCCCTGGCTGCAGCCAGCCCCGCCCCCCCACCGGTGCAGCCCTCACCCGACGACCTCTACATCCTCTACACCGGCGGCACCACCGGCATGCCGAAAGGGGTGCTGTGGCGGCAGGCCGACATCTTCCCCGCCGCGATGGGCGGGCGGGACCTGGCCACCGGGGAGGAGTGGCCGGACCTCGACGCCGTCGTGGCGAGTGCCCGCAATGGCGGCGCCAAGCTCATGCCGGCACCCCCGTTCATGCACGGCGCCGCCCACTGGATGGCGTTCACCGCCTTCAACTGGGGGAACACCATCGTGCTACCGGCCAACACCCGAAGCCTCGATGCCGCCGACGTGTGGGCCACGGTGCAGGCCGAGGCGGTGAACATCCTGCTCATCGTGGGTGACGCCTTCGGCCGCCCACTGCTCGACGAGTTGGAGCGAGGCGACTATGACCTCAGCTCGATGCTCATGCTGGTCAGCGGGGGCGCGGCGCTGAGCGCGCCGGTGAAGAACCGGTTCGTCGAGCTGCAGCCGTCCATGGCCATCTTGGACGGGCTCGGCTCCTCGGAGACCGGCCAGCAGGCCTCCCAAGTGAGCGCCGCCGGCGCGCAGGCCACGACCGGCACCTTCACCCCAGGGCCGGGGATGTGCATCGTGAGCGAGGACCTGACCCGGGTGATCGAACCGACCAGCGACGAGCTGGGCTGGCTGGCCCAGAAGGGTCGGGTGCCGCTGGGGTACCTCGGGGACGAGGCCAAGACCCGCAAGACCTTCCCGGTCATCGACGGGGTGCGCTACTCGGTGCCCGGTGATCGGGCCAACTACACCGCCGAGGGCTTGCTGCAGTTGCACGGCCGCGACTCGGTCACCATCAACTCCGGGGGCGAGAAGATCTTCGCCGAGGAGGTGGAGCAGGCACTGGCCCACCATCCCGCCGTCTACGACGTGGTGGTCACCGGCCGGCCGAGCGAGCGGTGGGGCAGCGAGGTCGTGGCCATCGTGCAGCTCCGCGACGGTTTCGAGGCGGACGTGGCCAGCCTGCTCGCCGAGTGCGAGAAGCACATCGCCCGCTACAAGCTGCCCAAGGACGTCGTGTTCGTCGACCGCATCGTGCGCAGCCCGGCCGGCAAGGCCGACTATCGCTGGGCCAGAGAGGTCGCGGCCGGGTCACCGACCTCCTGACCCGTCGAGCCCGGGTGACCCGGCGCCTTCTCGGCGCCAACTCCTCACCCGTTCGTTGGCGAGGGCCCGCCGTCAGAGCGGCAGGTTGCCGGTGGCCGGCTTGGTGGTGCCGTGGTCCTTGTAGGCCGCGATGGTGCGCTGCGCGATCCGCATCTGGTGGATCTCGTCCGCGCCGTCGGCGAACCGGGCCCACCGGGCCTGCTTGAGCATGTCGGCGAGTGGCGTGTCGGTGGAGTAGCCGAGCGCCCCGTGCACCTGGATGGCCCGGTCGATGATCCGCCACAGGGAGTTGGCGACGAAGTGCTTCGCCATCGAGACCTCGGTCTTGAAGTCCAGGCCCCGGTCGATCAGGTACGCGGCGTGCAGGACCATCAGCTTGCACTGGTACAGCTCCATGGCCGAGTCCGCGATGAGCCACTGGATGCCCTGCTTCTCCGCCAGCAGCGACCCGTGGCTGTAACGCTCGAGGGCCCGGTCGACCATCATGTCGAGTGCCACCTCGGCCTGGCCGATCCAGCGCATGCAGTGCGCCAGGCGAGCGGGCCCGAGCCGAGCCTGCCCCAGCAGGTGGCCCTGCCCCCGCCCGCCCAGCATCTTCGACTTGTGTACCCGCAGGTCGGTGATGCGGATCTCGCAGTGGTTGTGGCTGCCGGACATGGTCTCTACGTCCCGGACGATCTCCCAGCCCTCGCTGGGGATGTCGACCAGGAAGGCCGAATTGGCGGCCTGGGGCAGGTCGGGATCGTCCTCGGTGCGGGCGATCAGGATCGCGAACTGCGCGCCCCGGGCGCCGGAGATGAACCACTTGTGCCCGTTGATCACCCACTCGTCGCCGTCCTCGTAGGCGCGGGTCTGGATGAGTGTGGGATCCGATCCCGCGACCTCCGGCTCCGTCATGGCGAAGCACGACCGGGCGTAACCCTCGCACAGCGGCCGCAGGTACTGCTCCTTCTGCTCGTCGGTGCCCCAGTGGAGGAGGGTGTGCATGTTGCCCTCGTCGGGGGCCTGCGCGTTCAGGGCGAAGGGGCCCATGCGGGTCTTGCCGGCTTCGGCCGAGACGCTGGCCATCGCCACGTGGCTGAGCCCCATGCCGCCCCACTCCTTCGGCATGTGCGGCAACCACAGCCCCCATTCCTTGGCTGCGGCGCGCATCTCGATGATGGCCTTGATCCAGTCGTCTCTCGACCAGCGTTGCTCCTCGGCCCGAGCCTCCACGGGGCGCACGACCGTGTCACAGAAGTCGCGGACCTTGAACCGGACCTCGTCGATCTCGGGCGGGAAAGTGAAGTCGATGGCCATGGCGCCAGTCTTACAGGCGCGCCAGCAGCTGCCCGACCGAGAGCGCCTCGGCCCGGTAGCCGGCGTGCTCGAGGAGCTGGCGGAGCAACCCCGCGGCCTGCACCCCGGGCGGGCCGATCAGCAGCAGCTCGCGAGCCACGGCCATCGCCTGACCTGATCCGGCGGCGGCGACCGCTGCGAGGCTCTTCGCCGGTCCCGGCGGTTCGTTGGCCAGCGCCCAGGCCATCAGCGCCACACCCTCGTCGGTGCGCCCGGCGGCGAGGGCCTCGGCAGCCCGGTAGCAGTGCGACGGGACGGCCGCGGGGGCGCAGCGGCGGAGGACGAGCTCGGCCCCAGCAGAGTCGCCTCGCCACAGCCGGGCCCAGGCGGCGAGCTCGGCCGCCCAGGCGAGGGTGTCCCCGGTGGGCCGGGAGGCGAGCACCCGCTGCACCACCTCCTCGGCGTCCTCCGGCCGGTGCGCGAGCAGGAGCCGGTGCGCATCCTGCAGCTGCGCGGCCAACTCGTCAGAGCGGGCCCGCGCCAGCGACGAGAGGTTCATCGCCGCGAACATCGCGGCCAGCACCGCCCCGACCACCAGCCCCGACCGGAGGGCCCAGATCCCGAGCACGGCGGCTAGCGCGACCGAGAACACCTCGGCCACCCGCCGGCCCCGGCCACCGGTGAGCAGGTCGGCGACGGCGGCGAAGACCTGCCCCCCGTCGAGGGGGAGGATCGGCAGGAGGTTCAGCAGTGACCAGCCGATGTTGATCCACACCACCTGCGACACGATGGTGCGGGCCTCGACGGAGCTGAGCACGCCGCTGAGATCGAGCCACAGCGCGGGCAACCCCAGCATGGCCAGGGCTGAGAGCGGACCGGTGAGGCTGACCACGATGCGGCGGGCCGGCGACAGCACCCCGTTCCCGGCGGTGAGCCCGCCGAAGCCGTGCAGGGTGATGGAGGGCCGGATCCCGTAGAGCCGGAACGCCGCCGCGTGACCGAGCTCGTGCACCAGGATCGAGACGAAGGCGATGGCGATCCACGTACCGATGAAGAGCAGGTCGGGATCGAGGGGGTTGACGCCCAGGAGGGCGATGATCACGAAGAAGGTGGGCTCGACCCGCACCGGGATGCCGGCGATGGTGAGCTGGGGTCGCCTGGCCATCCCCCACCAGGGTAGGCAGTACGGTGCCCGCCGTGACCGGCGCGGTGAGGCAGGCGACCGAGGCCGACGCAGAGGCCATCGTGGCCCTGGCCGTGGAGGCCTTCGGGGAGTCCGACGGCCCGGCGGTGCGGGCCTACCACCGCTTCGGCGAGGGTGTGGCCATGTGGGCGGTGGTCGACGACGGCGACCGCGTGGTGTCCGCCTCGGCCCGGATCCCCCACACCTTCTCCCTCGATGGGGTGGAGCTGCCGGGAAGCCAGATCGAGTACGTCGCCACCGCGGCGGGCCATCGCCGGCAGGGGCTGGTGCGGGCCCAGTTCGAGCACCACCACGCCCGGGCCGCGGCCGGCGGCGAGCTGATCCAGTTCATCGGCGGCATCCCCTACCTCTACCGGCGGTTCGGCTACGGCTACGGCCTCGACCACCCGCTGCTGTTCCTCCCCGACGAGACCCTCCTGGCCCGCCAGATGGCGTCGTCGGGCTCGCCGCCACTGGTGCGCGACGCCACCCCCGACGACCTCGATGCCCTCTTGGCGCTGGAGTCCCGGCGACCCGAGGCGGGCATCCGCACCGTGCGTGACCGGGCCCGCTGGCAGCTCCACTTCGACCTGGCGGCGTCCGGTCCGTTCGAGCGCCTCCTCGTGACCGAGCGCAGCGGCCGGGTCACCGGCTGGGCGAGGCTCCACCACCGGCCCGAGGAGCGCCAGCTCCACCTCCTGCCCAGCGTGTGCGCGGAACCGGGCGCGCTGACCGCACTGGTGCACGCCGCGCTGGACCTGGCGGAGGACAGCGTGGGCCCGCCTCAACGCCTCCCCCGACGCGGGCCGCAGCGGCGAGCTGGCGATCTCCCTCTACACCTCGGGGGTGCGCATCGCCTTCGAGAAGGGCGAGGTGGTAGGCGTCGACCGGGCGCCCGCGGTGGAGGACCCCACCGTCGTGCAGGGCGTTGGCATCGCGCCCGACTGGTTCCCGGCGCTGGTGCTCGGGCGCTGGGGGGCCACGAGCCTGGCGGAGCGGGTGAACGACGTGTTGCTCGGACGGCACCGGGAGCTCATGGAGGTCTTCTTCCCCCGCCGGCCCGCTGACGTCGCCGGCGACTTCTGACCAGCCGTAGGCTCGCCCCCATGGCGACCCGGTCCCGGCTGCCGGTGGGTGAGGAGAAGGTGCGCGCCGTGCGCTCGATGTTCGACGCCATCGCTCCCCGCTACGACCTGGTCAACCGCCTCATGACCTTCCGGATGGACGTGGGGTGGCGGCGGCGCACCGTCCGGCGGTTGGGCCTGCGCCCCGGATCCCTGGTCGCCGACCTGGCCTGCGGCACCGGCGACCTGTGCCGGGAGCTGCAGCGCGGCGAGCTGCGGCCGGTGGGCGTCGACCTGTCGATGGGGATGCTGGCCGCCGCCCGCACCGACGCGCCGCTGATCCAGGGAGACGCCCTCCGCCTCCCGCTACCCGACGGCGTCGCCGACGGGGTCACCTGCGGGTTCGCGCTGCGCAACCTGGTCGACCTCGGGGCGTTCTTCACCGAGCTGGCCCGGGTGGTGCGGCCCGGCGGGCGGATCGCGCTGCTCGAGGTGGCGGAGCCACCGAACCCGGTCCTGCGTGCCGGTCACCGCATCTACTTCGGCAGGGTCGTCCCCCGAATCGGCGGGCTGCTCTCGGATGCCGACGCCTACCGCTACCTGCCCGAGTCCGTGGCCTACCTCCCGCCGACCGCGGACTTGCTGGGCTCGCTCGCCCGGGCGGGGTTCACGGACGTCAGGCGGGAGCTGCTGTCGGCCGGTATCGCCCAGCTCATCACCGCCACCCGCACCAGGGCCGAGTGGGCGTGAGCGACCGGCTCGTGGCGGTCACCCGCCGCCTCGACACCGACGTCGACCTGCTCGACGTGGCGGGCGAGGACGGCTGGCTGTTCCTGCGGCAGGAGGAAGGGCTGGCGGGACAGGGCACGGCCGTCGAGATCCACCTCCCCCGACACGAGCCTGCCCGGGCCGCCGAGGCGGTGCACGAGGTGCTCGGCACCATCGAGTGCGACGACGACGTCCGCCGGCCCGGCACCGGCCCGGTGGCCCTCGGTGCGCTGTCCTTCGCCCCTGATAAGGAGGGGGTGCTCGTCGTGCCCCGCACGATCGTCGGGCGGGCCTCCGACGGGACCCGCTGGATCACCGCGGTCAGCGCGGACGGTCGCCCGCCCGCCCTGCCGGCCCTGGCCGGTCAGCCCGAAGACGAGCCGTCACGGTTCACGATCCGAAGCGAGCGGGATCCCGAGGAGTGGTGCCGGGCGGTCACCGCGGTCCGCGAGGAGATCCGCTCCGGCGACGCCCGCAAGGTGGTGCTCGCTCGCGCGGTCAGCGTGGAGGCAGACCGCGCGTTCTGCCGGCGAGCAGTCCTCGATCGCCTGCGAGCCGCGTACCCGTCGTGCATGTTGTTCGCCGTCGACGGGTTCCTGGGCGCCAGTCCCGAGCTGCTGGTGGCCCGAACCGGGGACCTGGTCCGCTCGCACCCGATGGCCGGCACGGCTCCCCGCAGCGCCGACCCCTCCACCGATGCCCGGCTCGCCGCCGGGCTGCTGGCCTCTGCCAAGGACCGGGCCGAGCACCGCTACACCATCGACATGGTCCACGACACACTGCTGCCGTGGTGCTCGTACCTCGACGAGGAGGCCGAGCCCCGGGTGGTGGCCATGGCGAACGTGCAGCACCTGGCCACCCGGGTCGAGGGTCGCCTCTCCTCGCCCCCGGCGTCGGTGATCGAGCTCATGGTGGCCCTCCATCCCACACCGGCGGTGGGCGGTGTGCCCCGCGACCGAGCCCTGGCGGCCATCGGGCGGTTCGAAGGCCTCGACCGGGGCCGGTTCGCGGGGCCGGTCGGCTGGGTGGACGCGGCCGGCAACGGGGCCTGGGCGGTGGGGATCCGCAGCGCCGAGCTCGAGGGCACCCGGGCCCGGTTGTTCGCCGGCGTCGGGGTGGTCGAGGATTCGGACCCGGAGCTGGAGCTGGCGGAGACCCGGGCGAAGCTCCAAGCGCTGCTCAGCGCGATCGTGCGGCCCTGATCGCGGCGTGCAGGCCGTCGTGGACGGCGACGTTGGCCGCGCGATCGGTCCCGGCCACCACCACGTGCGGGCCGCCGGCAGCCAACCGGTCCCGGATCGCGTCGCGCAACCCGGCGCGATCCTCCACCTGCACCGCGGGGAGACCGTGGACGGCAGCCAGCGAGCACGGGTCCACTCCGTGCGGGGTGCCGAACAGTCGCTCGAAGACGGGCTGGGGCAATGACCGGGCCTGGGGGAGGAAGGAGAAGATCCCCCCGCCGTCGTTGTGCACCACGATCACCACCAGGTCGACCGGGCGAGTGGCCAACCCGAGCAACGCGTTGGCGTCGTGCAGGAAGGCGAGGTCACCCACCAGCGCAGCGGTGGGCCCTGCGCCCAGGGCGACACCCACCGCGGTGGAGACCACTCCGTCGATCCCATTCGCACCCCGGTTGGCGAGGACCCGCAACCCGTCCCGGGGAGCGGCGTACCACTCGACGTCGCGCACCGGCATCGAGGAGGACACCACCATCGTGGCCCCCTCGGGCAGCGCCGCGGCCACATCCCGGGCGATCGCAGGCTCCGAGAGCCCGTCGCCGAGCGACGCCTCGATCGCTTCGGCGGCAACCCGGTCGAGGTCCTGCCAGAGGCGCGACCACTCCCGATCGACCACCTCCCCTTCGAGCTGTGCTGCCAACTCGAGACACACCCAGGCCGGATCGGCGGCGGCGACCATGCCCGCGTCGTGATCGGGATCGAACCACCCGCCGTGCGCATCGATCACCACCTGGAGGGCGTCGCTGCGGGCCAGCCACGAGGCGAGCGCCTTGGACGCGGGCGGCATGCCGAGCCGCAGCACCACCTGCGGCTGGAGCTGGTCGCCGTCTCGCAACAGGGCGTCGAAATGAGCGACCACTGCCCGATCGGGGATGCGACACCCGCTGCGCGGGTCGGCCAACACCGGCCATCCCAAGGTGTGCGCGAGCACGAGCACCGCCTCCGGGCGGCTGATACCCGCTCCGGCCACGAGCACCCCGCGCAGGCCCCGGCAGTGCTCCGCCAGCCGCCGGAGGGAGGCGTGATCGAGATGGCGCTCCGTGACCAGGCCCTCGTGCCAGGGCAGCCCTGCTTCCCGGCCGGCGGGGAGCTCGCCGGGATCCCCGAGAAGCGGCTCCCGGAACGCCAGGTTCAGGTGCACGGGACCGGGGGGCGAGCCGGTCGCCTTCACGTACGCCCGGGAGGCGAGCGAGCGCCAGGTGCCTGCGGTCGCGGCATCGGGGGGGCCGGGGTCGGCGGCCCACCGCACCACGCCACCGAACAGCCCGGTCTGCTCGATCGTCTGCGGGGCGCCGACCCCGTGCAGCTCCGGGGGACGATCGGCCGTGCAGGCGATCAGCGGCACCCGGTTGTGGGCGGCCTCGACGACCGCGGGATGCAGTTCGACGGCCGCGGTTCCGCTGGTGGTGAGAACCACCGCCGGGCGCCCGGTCGCCGCCCCGACGCCGAGGGCGATGAAGGCCGCCACCCGCTCGTCGTGGTGCACCTCCACCTGCAGGCGCCCGTCCCGGGCCAACGCCAGCGCCAGGGGGGTGGAGCGAGACCCGGGGCAGACCACGGCGTGCGTCACCCCACAACGGACCAGCTCGTCGACGAGCGTTGCGCAGAAGCTGGCCGCGACGGCTGTCACGACGACAGCCTACGGTTTCGCACCATGGCACCCGTGCTGCACACCGAGGTGAGGGGGCAGGGCGGCCCACGCCTGGTGCTGGTCCATGGTTTCACCCAGACCGGGCACTGCTGGTCACCGATCGACGAGGACCTGGCCCGGGATCACGAGGTCGTGGTGGTCGACGCGCCGGGCCACGGCGGGTCGTCGCAGGTGCGGGCCGGCGTCGCCGGAGCCGCCCAGCTGCTCGGCCGCGCCGGCGGCCGGGCCACCTACCTCGGCTACTCGATGGGCGGACGGATCGCACTCTTCCTGGCGGTCGAGCGCCCCGAGCTGGTCGAGCGACTGGTGCTGATCGGGGCGTCGCCGGGCATCGAGCGAGCGGACGAGCGTGCCGCCCGGCGAGACGCCGACGAGCGGCTGGCAGCACGCCTCGAGACGATCGGGCTGGCTGCCTTCCTGGACGAGTGGCTCTCGCAGCCTTTCTTCGCCGGGCTCGACGAGCGAGCCGCGCACCGCCGAGAGCGGCTCCGCAACACCGTGGAGGGCCTCGCCGCCAGTCTCCGACTCGCCGGTGTCGGAACGCAGCCGTCCCTCTGGCACCGGCTGCCCGAGCTGTCGATGCCCGTCCTGCTGGTGGCGGGGTCCCGCGACCAGAAGTTCCGCTCCCAGGCAGAGCGGGCGGGCGACCTGATCGGCGAGCGGGCTTCCGTCGCGATCATCGAGGGGGCGGGCCACGCCGCCCACCTCGAACGACCCGACGCCTTCGTAGCGCTGGTGCGGGACTGGCTGGTGCGGACCCCCGTCAGGCACTGAGCCAGAGACCGGCGGCGAGCAACACCCCGAACACCAACTGGATCCGACCGGTGGCGCCGAGCACCGGGATGAGCGCCGAGCCACGAGCCCCTTCGAGCACGGCCAGCACCGGTTTCGGGACCAGCAGCACCGCGAGCAGCGCCGCCGCGCCGAGCAGGCGTCCCCCCAACCCGGCCACGAACGGCACCGTGGCGAACGGCAGGAACATCAGGACCGCGTAGAGCACCCGGGTAGCCGGCTCGCCCAGCCGCACCGCCAGGGTGCGCTTGCCCGCCGCGGCGTCGGTGGGGATGTCCCGCAGGTTGTTCACCACCAGCAAGGCGGTGGCGAGCAGCCCGACGGGCACCGACGCCCCGAACGCCAACCAGCTGAGCGACTCCGACTGGACGAAGGCGGACCCGACGGTGGCCACGACCCCGAAGAACACGAACACGAACAGCTCCCCCAGCCCCGCGTAGCCGTACGGGCGTGGTCCGCCGGTGTAGAGCCAGCCGGCCGCGAACGACACGGCCCCCACCACGATCAGCCACGGGGTGACGGCGATGGCGAGGGCCAAGCCGGCCACAGCCGCCACCGCGAAGGCGAGAACCGCGGCCCGCTTCACTGCCGCTGGAGCGGCGAGGCCCGAACCGACCAGGCGCACCGGTCCGACCCGATCGGGGCTGTCCGTGCCCCGCACCCCATCGGCGTAGTCGTTCGCGTAGTTGGTGCCCACCTGTATGGCGACCGCGACCACCATGGCCGTGACGAACCGCCAGGCAACGATGCCCCGACCTGGACCGAGGTCCCCCTGGGCGGCGGCCGCGGTGCCCACCAGCACCGGCACGACGGCCGCCGGCAGTGTCCGCGGGCGCGCACCCGCCACCCAGATGCTCACACCGTCAGCTTGACCGCCACCGGCGGGCCGGGCCAGTTGCGGTCGCTATCCTCGGCGCCGTGCCCGAGCTGGTCGCCGCCGTCCTCGCCGGCCGACCCGGCGTCGACCTGCTCCTCGCCTGCTGGGATCGCGGTGATGCGGTGATGCCCGTCGATCCGAGGATGCCCCCTCCCGCCGTCGAGCGTCTGCTCGGCGCGATGCGCCCGCACCGCTTCATCGACGGCTCGGGAGCCGTGCAGACCTTGCCCGATCCCCTGCCGATCGAAGACGGTGACGCGCTGGTGATGGTGACCAGCGGGAGCACCGGCGACCCGAAAGGGGTGGTCCACACCCACCGCTCGGTCGAAGCCTCCGCCCAGGCGACCACCGAAGCCCTGGGCGTGGACCGCCACCGCGATCGCTGGTTGTGCTGCCTGCCGCTGGCCCACGTGGCCGGGCTCTCGGTGGTGCTGCGGGCCCGCTGGGCTTCGGTGCCCTGCGAGGTGATCCGCACCTTCGACGCTGCGGAGGTCATGGCCGCGGCCCGCGAGCGGGGAGCCACCTTGACCACACTCGTGCCCACCGCACTCGCCCGGATCGACCCGTCCGCCTTCCGCCGCATCGTGGTCGGCGGCGCGGCACCGCCGGCCACCCTGCCCCCGAACGTGGTGGTCAGCTACGGCATGACCGAGACCGGCTCCGCGGTGGCCTACGACGGGTGGCCGCTGCCAGGCGTCGAGATCCGCATCGTCGATGGCGAGATCCAGCTGCGGGGGCCGATGCTGTTGCGCACCTACCGGGACGGTCACAATCCCTGCACCCCCGACGGCTGGTTCCCGACCGACGATGCCGGCGCGTGGGACGACGAAGGCCGGCTCGTGGTGCACGGCAGGCGCGGAGACCTCATCATCTCCGGTGGTGAGAACGTCTGGCCGGCGGAGGTCGAGCGGGTGCTGGGCGAGCACCCCGGGGTGAGGGAGGTGGCGGTCCACGGCCGGCCCGACCCCGAGTGGGGCCAGCGGGTGGTAGCGATCGTGGTGCCTGCCGATCCGTCCGAGCCGCCCCGGCTCGAGCAGCTGCGCGCCGCAGTGAAGGAGCAGCTCCCCGCGTACGCCGCACCACGGGAGCTCCAACTGGTCCCCGCGCTCCCCCGCTCCCCGCTCGGTAAGGTGATTCGCTCCCAGCTCCCCGCCGGGTCGGGGCCGAGCTCGAACTAGCCTGTGCCACCTGTGGAGATGCGGCGGGCAGGCCCGACGAGCGCTGCGTTGGAGCTCTTGGAGCTCCTCGGCCACCTCCCGGGACACCTGCTCACGGTGATCAGCGGGGACGGTCAACCCACCTACGTGACCCCCTCGGTCACCGACAGCCTCGGCTACAGCCCTGAGGAGTTCCTGGAACAGCTCCCGACGCTGGTACACCCCGAGGATCTCGACCAAGCCCGTGTTGCCTGGATGGGCGTGATGGCCGCCCCCGACGCCCGAGTCGCCGTCACCGTCCGCCTCCGGCACGCGGACGGTTCGTGGCGGTGGGTCGAAGCCGTCGGGGTCAACGCCGTCGACCATCCGGCGATCGGCGGGGTGCTGTGGAACTACCGCGACATCTCCGACAACGTCCGCGCCGCGGCCACCCTTGCCGCCAGCGAACGCCGCTTCCGCACCATGCTCGAGCAGAGCTACGACCTGTTCCTCATCGTCGGGGGCGACCTGACGATCCAGTGGGCGAACCCGGGGACCACGACGACCATGGGGTACGAGCCCGACGAGGTCACGGGCCTCAACGTGTTGGACTTCGTGCACCCTGACGACCACGAGCTCGCCGCCCGCAACCTCCTCGCGGCGCTGGCGGGGACACCTCCGGCGGAGCCCACCGTCGTGCGGGCCCGTCGTCGCGACGGGTCGTGGATCTGGGTCGACGTGGTGGGCGCCGATCTGCGCGACCACGAGCTGGTCGGTGGCTTCGCGCTCTGCCTGCGCGAGGTCACCCACCGCCAGGAGGCCGAGCGACGGGTTCGCCGCAGCGAGGAGCGGTTCCGGGCGCTGGTGCAGAACGCCGCCGACTCCATCGTCGTACTCGGCTCCGACGGCACCATCGAGTACGTGGGAGGTGAGCGGCAGCTCTTCGGGCGGGCCGCCCACGAGGTGGTGGGACACGACAGCGTCGAGTGGGTGCACCCCGACGACCTCCCTCGCCTGGCGCGCGAGCTCGGCGAGGTCGCGAGCGTGCCTGGCGCCAGCCGCCAGAGCACGTTCCGGGTGCTCAGCGGGGAGGGGCGCTGGCGGTGGGCCGAGACGACCGTCACGAACATGACCGACAACCCTGCGGTCGGTGGCATCGTGGCCAACGTCCGAGACGTCACCGATCGGATCGAGGCCGAACAGGACGCGCAGCGTCTCATCCAGCTCTTCGAAGCCACCGAGGACCAGGTCGGTATCACCGACCCGAACGGCCGCCTGCTCATGTTGAACGCCGCGGCCCGCAACCACCTGGGCCTCGATCCCCACGAACCACTCCCCGAGGTCGACCTGCACTCGTTCTTCCCCCCATGGGAACGCCATCGCGTCGACCACGAACTCATCCCCACGCTCATCGAGCGGGGATCGTGGAGCGGCGAGCTCGAGATCGCCCGGCCCGGCAGCGACGAGACGCTCCCGGTGCTGGCCCAGCTCCTGGCGCACCGAGACCCTGCGGGACGCATCGAGTACTTCAGCGCCGTGTTGCGGGACATCAGCGAACGCAAGGCCTTCGAGGCCCAACTCGAGCACGCGGCGACCCACGACCCGCTCACCGGCTTGCCGAACCGGGCCTTGCTTCTCGACCGGCTCACCATGGCCCTGGCCCGGGCGCGACGGCATCGCACGCTGGCGGCGGTGCTGTTCCTCGACCTCGATCACTTCAAGGTGATCAACGACAGTCACGGCCATTCGCTCGGGGACCAGCTGCTCGCCGCCATCGCCCAGCGGCTCACCGCCGCCCTACGACCCGATGACACCGTGGCCCGGTTCGGAGGGGATGAGTTCGTGGTGCTCTGCGAGGAGCTGCGCAACGAGACCCAGGCGCTGGTCGTCGCCCGACGGATCCTGAAAGCTCTGGAAGAGGTCTTCGAGATCGGCGGCACCGAGATCTTCGTCGGGGCGAGCATCGGCATCTCCTATTTCCGGGCCGACGGCGGTAGTGAGGCCACCTCCGAGACGCTGCTGCGGGAGGCCGACGCCGCGATGTACCGAGCCAAGGACCGGGGCCGGGCCCAGATCGCGGTGTTCGACGAGACGCTCCGATCGCGCAACCTCCGCCGGTTGGACACCGAGACCGCGCTGCGACGAGCGCTGGAGCGAGACGAGCTGGCGGTGCACTTCCAGCCCATCGTCGACCTGGCCTCCGGACGGGTCCGGGAGCTGGAGGCGCTGGTGCGCTGGAACCACCCCGATCGTGGCCTGCTGCTACCGACGGAGTTCATCCCCATCGCCGAGGAGACCGGGCTGATCATCCCCATCGGTACCCGGGTCCTCGAGGAATCGTGCGTGCAGCTCTCACGCTGGCAGCAGGCGTTCCCCGACCTGCAACCGGTCAGCATCTCGGTGAACCTGTCCGGTCGCCAGCTCGGAGACCCCGACCTGCCGGACCAGCTCGCGAGGATCATGGCCCGCACCGGTGTGCAGCCGGAACAGATCGTGCTGGAGATCACCGAGAGCGTGCTCATGGACGACGTCGAGTTCTCCCACCAGACGCTGGCCCGGCTGAAGACCTTGCGGGTGCGCCTCGCCGTCGACGACTTCGGCACCGGATACTCCTCGCTCAGCTACCTGCGCACCTTCCCGGTCGATGTCCTGAAGGTCGACCGTTCGTTCGTCGCGGGCCTCGGCACCGAGGGTGGCGACGAGGCGATCGTCGCTGCGATCATCCGCCTGACCCACACGCTTGGTCTGGAAGCGGTGGCGGAGGGGGTGGAGACCGCAGCCCAGCTCGAGCGGCTGCAGGTCCTCGGCTGTGATCTGGCCCAGGGCTATCACCTCTCTCGGCCCATCCCCGCCGGTGAGGTGACCTCGGTACTGGGGCGGATCCTGGTCACCGAGCCGCGCCGCTGAGCGGCGCCGGTCGGTCACCGGGTTGCCCGACGGTCCAGCTTCTCAGGCCCGCAGGAGCATGCCCCCGTCGACGACGAGCGTTGCTCCGGTGATCCAGCTGGCGGCGTCGGAGCAGAGGAACAACGCGGCCTGCGCGACGTCGTCGGGCTCCCCGAGGCGGCGCATCGGCACGTGCCGGGCGATGGCGTCCTCGTCGGGCTCCCACAGGGCGCGGGCCATGTCGGTCTTGACCAGGCCGGGGGCGATCGCGTTCACCCGGACCGTCGGTGCCAGCTCCGAGGCCAGGTTGCGTGTCAGGTGCAGCAGCGCGGCCTTCGTCCCGTTGTAGATCCCGATCGAGTGCTCGACGCTCATCCCGCCGATGGAGGCGATGTTGAGGACCACCCCACCGGTTTCGGACATCGCTGCCCGCCAGGCGTGCTGGGTCCACACCAGGGGACCGCGCCAGTTGACCTCGACCGTCTTGTCGAACCGGGCCAGGTCGATGCCGAGCGTGGGGCCGAAGTACGGATTGGTCGCCGCGTTGTTGACGAGGATGTCAAGGCCGCCGAAGCGCTCGATGGTCGAGGTCACGCAGGCCTCGGCCTGCGCGGGATCTCCCGCGTGGGCGGCGTGCACCGCGACGTTGCCCGCCATCTGCGACGCGGCCTGTTCCAGCGCATCTTGCTTCCGCGAGGACAGCATCACGTTGGCCCCCGAAGCCGCCAGCTCCGCGGCGATTGCCCGCCCGATGCCCTTGGACGCGCCGGTCACGAGCGCGGTCTTGCCGTCCAGCCTGATCTCCATCGGGCCAGGCTAACCACCGGTAGCGTGAGCTCATGGCCAACCGCCTCGCTCGGGAGACGAGCCCGTACCTCCGCCAGCACGCCGGCAACCCGGTCGACTGGTATCCCTGGGGCGAGGAGGCCTTCGCCGAGGCGCGACGGCGCGACGTGCCCGTCCTGCTCTCGGTCGGCTACTCGTCGTGCCACTGGTGCCACGTCATGGCGCACGAATCCTTCGAGGATCCCGACACGGCGGCGGTCATGAACGAGCTGTTCGTCAACGTCAAGGTCGACCGCGAGGAACGCCCCGATGTCGACGCGATCTACATGGAGGCGGTGCAGGCCATGACCGGCCACGGCGGCTGGCCGATGACGGTCTTCCTCACCCCCGACGGTCGGCCCTTCTTCGGCGGCACCTACTTCCCGCGCACCGCTCGCGGGGGCATGATCGCCTTCACCGACCTGCTGGCCCGCATCGCGCAGGTATGGCGGGAGCGGCGCGACGACGTCGTGGGCCAAGCCCATGAGCTCACCGAGGCCATCAGCCGGACCAGCCGGCTGCAACCCGGCGAGGACCTGCCCGGTTCCGAGGCCCTCCGGGCAGCCGGCGCGGAGCTGCGGCGCCAGTTCGATCCCGAGTGGGGCGGCTTCGGCCGCGCCCCCAAGTTCCCGCAAGGCATGAGCCTCGACCTGCTGCTGCGGCTCCACGTTCACGACCGGTCGCCGGAGACGCTTGAGATGGTCACCACCTCGTTGGATGCCATGGCCTCCGGCGGGATCTACGACCACCTCGGCGGAGGGTTCGCCCGGTACTCGACCGACGCCAGCTGGCTGGTCCCCCACTTCGAGAAGATGCTCTACGACCAGGCGCTGCTGGCCCGGGTGTACCTCCACGCCTGGCAGCTGACCGGTGAGCCCCGTTACCGCCAGGTGGTCGAGGAGACGGTCGGCTACGTCCTGCGCGACCTGCGGCACCCGGAAGGCGGCTTCTACTCGGCGGAGGATGCGGACTCCGAAGGCGTGGAGGGCAAGTTCTACGTGTGGACCGACGCGCAGATCCGCTCGGTGCTCGGCGACGACGCCGATGCGGCGATCGAGTGGTGGGGGGTCACGCCCCGCGGCAACTGGGAGGGCACGAACATCCTGTGGCGCCCGGTGCGCGGAGACCTGATCCGGCCCGAGGTCATCGAGGCGGCCCGCCAGCGGCTCTTCGAGGCCCGCCGGGTCCGTGTACGGCCCGGTCTCGACGACAAGGTGCTCACCGAGTGGAACGGGCTCATGCTGGCGACCTTGGCGGAGGCCGCAGCAGCCACCGGGAACGCCTCCTGGCTGTCGGCGGCGGACGCGAACGCCGAGTTCCTCCTCGAGCACCTCCGCGGTGACGGCGGTCGGTGGATGCGGTCATGGCAGGCAGAGGGAGGAGCGCGCCACCTCGCAGTGGCGGCGGACTACGGCGCCCTGCTCGACGCGTTCGTCCGCCTGGCGGAGGCGACCGGTCGTGCCCGGTGGATCGACGAGGCCCGGGCGGTGGCGGACGGGTTGCTGGAGCGATTCTGGGACCGCGAGTGCGGTGGGGTGTTCACCACCGGTGACGACGCCGAGCCGCTCGTGACCCGCCCCAAGGACCTCATGGACAACGCCACCCCCAGCGCCAACAGCCTGGTAGCGAACGGCCTCTTGCGCCTCGCGGCCCTCACCGGCGAGGTGCGGTACCACGAGCGGGCGGAGACGATCCTCCGTCTGCTGGGCGATCTCGTGGCTCGCCACCCGACCGCGTTCGGCCACCTGCTGGCCGCGGTCGACCTGCTCGCCACCGGGCCGACCGAGATCGCCGTGGTGGGTGACCGGCCCGATCTCCTCGGGGAGGTCCGCTCGCGTTTCCTGCCGAACGTGGTCCTGGCGTGGGGCGAGCCGTACGACTCGCCCTTGTGGGAAGGCCGCACCGGCCACGACGGGACCGGCCGGGCCTACGTGTGCCGCCACTACACCTGCCTGGCCCCGGTCACGACCGCCGAAGCCCTGGCCGCCCAGCTCGCCTGACCGGGCCCGCTCACCACCGGCCCCGGTGGACCACCTCATCGAGGGGCCGGCGGCGACGCTGGAGCGACCGGCTCGGCCCGTGCGGAGCCGGGAAGCCGATGGCGATGGTGCCGATCGGGTGCAAGCCGGCGGGCACCCCGAACTCCCGCATGACCGCTCCCTCCCGCTCGAACAGCCCGAAGAAGAGCGCGCCCAACCCCTCGTCCACCGCTGCCAGCAGGATCGACATCGCCAGGAACGAGGTGTCGACGAGCCAGTACGGCACCGGCCAGCGGTCGGCCGACTCGCCGAGACGGCTGCGGGCCTTGTCCGGCTCGGCGTAGCGCCGGAGGTAGGCGGCTGGATCCGCCAGCGGGATCACAAGCACCGGGACGTGCAGCAGGCCCGGCCAGGGGAAGGCCTCCCGCCGCTGCGGTGGCAGGCAGACGTCCCAGTAGCGGCCGGTCTGCTCCGGCCCCTCGAGGAGGAGCAGCTCCCAGCCCTGGGTGTTGCCGGCCGAGGGTGCTCGCAGCCCGGCGAGGAGGATCCGATCCAGCACCGCTGCCGGCACCGGCCGGGGGTCGAAGGCGCGCACCATCCGCCGGCGGCGGATCACCTCGTGCAGTTCCACGGCCGCGACCGGGGCGGGGCCCCGGGACCTCAGGCGAGCTTGGCCAGGAACTCGGCCATCGCCCAGCCGAAGGCGATCAGCGAGTCGCCCCGCTTGGTGTCGAGCTGGCCGAAGAGGGCCTCCACCGACGGATCGACCGCCTCGGGCTTGAGGCTCTCGTGGTCCAGGACCAGCGGGAAGGTGTTGTCGCCGATCGTGATGAAGTCCCGATCGTTGTAGCTGCCGTTCTCGATGCCGAACCGCTTGGCGAGCCGGCGCCCCCAGGCCCGCTCCTCCCCCGTGGCCTTGTGGCCGGGACGGGGGATCACGTCGGTGAGGCTCTTGAAGGCCTCGAACCCCCCGGCGTTCGTGAACCGGGTGCCCACGAGCACGTCCTCGTCGGGGAAGGCGAGCACGGCCCGGCGGTACAGGTCCGTCATCACGGCCCGCAGGACCGCGTCACGCTTGGCGGTGCGCTTGATCGACGCGAGGCCGACGAGCACCGCCGGCGTCCCCCCGATGCGCTCGAGGGTGGCGAAGGCGAAGCCCTTGAGCGGGTTGCCGTCACGCACCAGCGTGACGAGCACCCAGGCCTCCGCCTGCTTGGACAGCAGCCCCACCTCGAACCGGCTCGGCCCCTCGGCGCACAAGTCGGCCATCTCGGACAGCTCGGAATCGCTCAGCGCCGTGCAGTCCTTGGTCGTCGCTTGGATTGCCACGGCCATATAGTCCAGCGGCCTCGGCCGCCAGGTGCAACTCGGTCCGTCAGGCCAGGAGCGCGTCCGGGCCGAGCAGCACTCGCAGCTCCCCGAGCAGCCCGTTCGACGCGTCGACGCAGAACTCGTCGGGGAGGCGCAAGACCTGGCGGTCACCGAGGTGCAGGAACACCTGGGACGAGCCCTGGTGCTCGCTCAGCAGCCCCTTGAGGTTCTGCAGAAGCTGCTCGCTCATGGTGTTCGGTGACAGCAGGATCCGCACCGGGGGGGCCCCGTCGATCACCGGCTCGTACGCCTCGATCTCGGATGCCACCAGCTTGGGCTGGTCGTCGCGAGCGTCGACCCGACCCTTGACGATGACCACCGCATCGTCTTCGAGCACGTGGCCGTACTGCTGCATGGTCTTGGGGAAGACCATGCACTCGATGGAGCTCTGGAGATCCTCGAGGGTGAACACGGCCATGAGATCGCCCCGCTTCGTCCACTTCCGCTGGAGCGCCGTGACCAGGCCGCCGACGGCCCGCACCGATCCGTCGGCGAGGTCTTCGAGCTCGGCGAGGGTGCACTCCGTCCGCCGCCGCAGCGATGCCTCCGCTCCCATCAGGGGGTGGTCGCTGACGTAGAGCCCGAGCATCTCCTTCTCGAAGGCCAGCCGGGTGCGCTTGTCGAACTCGATGTCGGGGATCTCGATGCGGGCGTCGTCGAAGCTCGCTGCGGGCACATCGTCGAGAGCGGCGAAGAGCTCGAACTGCCCCTCGGCCTCCTTGCGGCGACGAGCGAGGGTGCGCTCGATGATCTGCTCGAACACCCTGAGCAGTCCCTGCCGGGGGTGCCCGAGTGCGTCGAAGGCACCGGCCTTGATCAACGACTCCACCGCCCGCTTGTTGAGCACGGTGGAGTCCACCCGGTCGCAGAAGTCGTAGAAGTCGGCGAACGGGCCGTTGGCCTCGCGCTCGGCGATGATCAGCGCCACCAGCCCTTCACCGACGTTGCGCACCGCGGAGAGCCCGAACGGGATCGAGCCCTTGCCCGTTTCCGGATCGATGACCGCCACGAAGTCGCTCTCGGACACGTTGATGTCCGGCACCAGCACCGGGATGTTCATCAGCCGGCACTCGTTCAGGTAGACGGCCGCCTTCTCCAGGCTGGTCTTGACGCTGGTGAGCAGGCAGGCGAAGTACTCGACCGGGTAGTTCGCCTTGAGGTAGGCGGTCTGGTAGGCGACGTAGCCGTAGCCGTAGGAGTGCGACTTGTTGAAGGCGTAGTCGGCGAAGGGCTCGATGATGTCGAACCACTCCCTGCCCAGCTCCGCGCCGTAGCCCTGCTCGACACAGCCGGCGATGAACTTCTCCCGTTCGGCGGCGATCAGCTCCCGCACCTTCTTGCCGCACGCCTTGCGGAGGTTGTCGGCATCGGCCAACGAGTAGCCGGCGAAGCGCTGGGCGATCCGCATCACCGATTCCTGGTAGATCATCAGGCCGTAGGTGTCGGCCAGGATCTCCTCCGCGTCGGGGTGCAAGTACTCGATGGGCTTGCGACCGTTCTTGCGGTCCGCGTAGTCGAGGTGCATGTTGGCGGCCATCGGGCCCGGGCGGTACAGGGCCACCAGCGCGGCCACGTCCTCGAAGCAGTCCGGGGCGAGCGATCGCATGAGGGCCCGCATCGGCGCACCCTCGAGCTGGAACACCCCGATCGACTCACCGCGCTTGAGCAGCTCGAAGGTGGCCTCGTCGTCGAGAGGCACCCGGTCGATGTCGACGTCGACGCCCCGGGTGCGCTTGATCATCTCGACGGTGTCGGTGATGACGTCGAGGTTCCGCAAGCCGAGGAAGTCCATCTTCAGCAGGCCCAGCTCTTCGACCCCGTGCATCTCGTACTGGGTGACGACCGGGGCTTGCTCGGGGTCCTGGCCGGATTCGGGCTTGCGCTGGATCGGCAGGTACTCGGTGAGCGGCTCCTTGGTGATCACCACCGCCGCGGCGTGGATGCCGTCCTGACGGCGCAGGCCTTCGAGACCCCGGGCCACGTCGATCACCCGCTTAGCGTCGGGATCGGTGACGTACATCTCGCGCAGCTCGGCCGCCATCTTGTAGCCGTCGGCGTACTTCGGGTGTTCCTCCATGCACGCGTACAGCGGGGTGTCACGCCCCATCACCAGTGGAGGCATCGCCTTGGCCACCTTGTCGCCCACCGCGTACGGGTAGCCCAGGACCCGTGCCGCGTCACGGACCGCGGCCCGAGCCTTGATGGTGGAGAACGTGACGATCTGGGCGACGTGGTCGCGCCCGTAGCGCTCTGCCGCGTAGCGGATCATCTCGTCCCGGTAGCGGGAGTCGAAGTCCATGTCGATGTCGGGCATGGAGATCCGCGACGGGTTCAGGAAGCGCTCGAAGAGCAGGTCGTAGCGGATCGGGTCGAGGTCCGTGATGCGCAAGCAGTAGGCAACCGCGCACCCGGCCGCGCTGCCCCTGCCGGGCCCCACCCGGATGCCTCGCTCCCGCGCGAAGCGGATGAGATCCCAGACGATGAGGAAGTACGAGCTGAAGCCCATGTCCGCGATGACCGCCAGCTCGTAAGCAAGACGCTCGACGATGTGGTCTGGCAACGGGTCACCCCAGCGCTCCCGGGCACCGGCGAAGGTGAGGTGCTCGAGGTACGCCCGGTCGTCAGCGAAGCCCTCGGGCAACGGGAAATCCGGAAGCTGAGGCTTGCCGAACTCGATGCGCACGTCGCAACGCTCTGCGATCCACAGCGTGTTGTCACACGCTTCGGGGAGCTCCGAGAACAGCCGGCGCATCTCGCCAGCGGTCTTCAGGAAGTGCTGGTCTCCGTGGAACTTGAACCGGTCGGGATCACTCATGAGCGAACCGGTCTGGACGCACAACAGTGCGTCGTGGGCCACGGCGTCGTGTTGGTGCGTGTAGTGACTGTCGTTGGTGGCGAGCACCGGCGCCTGCAGCCGGCGGGCGATCTCCAGCAGCTTCGGGTTCGTGTGCTGCTGTTCGGGCATGCCATGGTCTTGCAGCTCGATGAAGAAGTGGTCGCGACCGAAGATGTCCTGCAACCTGGCTGCCTTGGCCAGTGCCTCCTCTTCGTTGCCCTGGAGCAACGCCTGCAGGACCTGCCCACCCAGGCAGCCGCTGGTGACGATCAGGCCCTCGTGGTGCTCCTCCAGTAGCTCCCAGTCGACCTTGGGCTTCATGTAGTAGCCCTCGAGGTACGCGCGGCTGGAGAGCTGGATGAGGTTCTTGTAGCCCCTCTCGTCCTCGGCCAGCGCCGTGAGGTGGTAGTAGGCCTTGCGGCCTCCTTCGGCCTCGCCGCCGGTGTCATCCTGGCGACCGCGGCGGCTCGGCCGCTCCGTGCGGTGCTCGTAGGCCTGGTACAGCTCGGACCCGATGATCGGCTTGATGCCCGCGGCCTGGCACGCCTTGTAGAAATCGAGCACCCCGTACATGTTCCCGTGGTCGGTGATGCCGATCGCGGGCTGCCCGTCGGCCGCGGCCTTGGCCACCACGTCGCTCACCCGGGCGGCACCGTCGAGCATCGAGAACTCGGTGTGGAGGTGCAGGTGGGCGAACGAATCGGTCAACGGCTCTCTCCTCCACAGGCCGTCCACAACTGTCGTCCTCAGGCTGTGGACGAACTACACGGGTGTGATTCGGACCGTACCACGGGCCGGGGTGTTCCGCCGGCGGTCGATGCCCGATCCCGCCGATGGCCACCGTGGGCTGCTCCGCCGGGTCTACAGGCCGGGTCTACAGGTAGGTGCCGGGCCGTTCCGCCGGTGAAGGTCGGGCGCCCGGCTGAGCCGGGTTGAGCTGGGCGCGCATGTTCTCGAGCTGCTGGCGGGCAGCCATCTGCTGGGCGAACAGCGTGGCTTGGATGCCGTGAAAGAGACCCTCGAGCCAGCCCACCAGCTGCGCCTGCGCCACCCGGAGCTCGAGGTCGGAGGGGATGGTCTGGTCACCGAAGGGCAGCGCCAAACGCTCCAGCTCGGCCCGCAGGTCTGGAGAGAGCGCGGAGCCCAGCTCGTCGACCGAGGTCTGGTAGATGGACTTGAGGCGCTCCCGCGAGGGCTCGTCCAGCGTGGTGGAGCGGACCTCGTCCAAGAGCTGCTTGATCATCGAACCGACACGCATGACCTTCGCGGGCTCCGACACGAGCTCCCGCTCGGGAGGCTCATGCTTGCCCGCGTCGTCATCGCTCGGGAGGATCAGCTCGCCGTGCTCGACGGTCGGTCCAGCATCGATCGGGTCATCCGGCATGGCGCGTGCTCCTCAGGGTCGGTCAGGCGCGGCGTGCCAGCAGCGGCACGCGCATCTCTGCAGGGGTGAGGGACCCGTGGCGGGCCACCAGCTCGAACGGACCGGTGTCGTCCGGATCGACGTAGGCCACCGGGTCCCGGGCCACGAGGGCGACGTCGCCGAGCCGGGATCGGGCCGCGTCGACCGTCGTCGGACCGAACCAGTGCTCGTCGAGCATCTGATCCCGGCTGACGACCCACCCGGTCGTGCTGTGGTGGGCACGGGCGGCTTCGAGCAACGCCGGGCTGCGCCCCGGTCGGGCGTGCAGCCACCGGAAGCGACCCTCCCCCGACTGGTGGGAGACGTGGGCCATCACGTCGTCGTGCAGGGTCACGAGGTTCCCACCGACCTCGACCTGGCCGTGGTCGGCGGTGACGACGAGCGATGAGCCCTCCGGCAGGAGCTCCAGCAGGTACCCGACCACCTCTTCGACCGCGATGAGCTCGGCGTCGTACTGCTCGCCCAGCCCGTACTCGTGCGCGACCTTGTCGACCCCGTCGTAGTAGGCGTACACGAACGGCTCACCCGCCCGCAGGAGGCGGGTGGTCTCGGCCACCAGGGTCGATGGCATGCGGTAGCCGCAGAAGCGGGTGCCGTCGAGGTGGGCCTGGGTGAACCCGGTCTGGCGGAACTCGGCCCGGGTGACCACGGCGGGCCGGTGGCCGAGGAAGGGCTCGATGGACTGCACCTTCTCCGGTGGGATGGCCTCGCGGGCGTCACGTCCTGCGACCGACCACCGCAGCACATTGAGGACCTCACCTTCCATGCTCATCCGGTAGCCGATCACGCCGTGCTCACCGGGTGGCAGGCCCGTCACGATCGAGCTGAGCGCGGTCGAGGTGGTCGAGGGCGCGACCGTGAGGATCGGCCCACCCTCCATGCTGCACAGCGTCGGAGCCAGGTGCGCGCGCTCCTGCAGTTGCTCCCAGCCGAGCCCGTCGAGGACGAGCAGGACCACCTGGTCGGCGCGGGCCGCGCTCGGGAGCCACGACGGGGGATCGTCGGGGGGCTCCAGCAGCGCCGGCATGATGTTGGTGATGCAGGCTCCTCCGTAGTCCGGAAGCAGGAGTTCGTCGCCCAACTGGTTCCTTTCCGCTCGCCGATCAACCGTACCGGACCCGGGAGGGCCTCCACACGCCCGCCCACCCTACGATGGAGCGGGTGAAGGTCTCGACGCGTGGCGACTACGCCAGCCGGGCCCTCCTCTCGCTCGCCCTGCACGCGCACGAGGATGGGCCGACGTCGGTGCGCGACATCGCGGAGCGGACCGGGTTGCCCCAGCCCTACCTGGAGCAGATCCTCCTGGCGCTGAAGGGAGCCGGGCTGGTGCGCTCCAAGCGAGGGGTGGGCGGTGGCTACGTGTTGGCCCGCCCCCCCAAGGAGATCGCCCTCTCGGAGATCCTCTCCGCGGTTGACGGCCCGATCGTGGCCGGCGACTTCGGCGAGCCCCACACCAACGGGGCCTGTGACCACGAGGGCCAGTGCGTGCTGCTCGCGATCTGGGCCGACGTCGGTGAGCACATGCGCCGCTACCTCGGATCGCTCACGCTGGCCGACATCGTGGACATGGCTCGCGGCGAGGCTCCCTGGCCGGACGAGAAGCCCGAGGACGCCGAGCCCGTCAGCTGAGTCGGTCGAGCACCCGACGCAGATCGGTCGGCAGGGGGGACTCGACCGCGATGGTGGCCCCCGTCACCGGGTGCTCGAAGCGCAGCTCGCCCGCGTGGAGGAAGATCCTCGGCACTGGCAGCGAAGGGCGGGCACCGCCGTAGCGCTCGTCGCCCACGACCGGATGCCCGATCGCCGCGAGGTGGACGCGGATCTGGTGAGTCCTCCCGGTCTCGAGCTGGCAGCGCAACAAGGTCACCGCCACCGGTTCGTGGAAGGACCTCACCACCTCGTAGCGGGTTCGCGCCTCACGGCCGCCGGTGGCCACGGCCATCCGGGTCGGATCCCGAGCCGAGCGTCCGATGGGAGCATCGACGACCCCCCGGGCACTCTCGAACGCCCCCCAGGCCAGCGCCTGGTAACGCCGCTCGACCCGCCGGGCTGCCAGCGCTTCGACCAGCCCGTCGTAGGCTGCCGCCGTTCGCGCCACCACCATCAGCCCGGACGTGTCCCGATCGAGACGGTGCACGATCCCCGGTCGTTGTGGCTCCGGCCCCACCGTGGCGATCTCCGGGTAGCGGGCCAGCAGCCCGTTGACCAGCGTTCCCACCCGGCACCCCGCCCCGGGATGCACGACCAGGCCGGGAGGCTTGTCGACGATCACCACGTCGGGATCTTCGTGGAGGACCTCGAACGCCACGGCCGGATCCGGCTGGGGTCCCGCTCCGGGGCCCGGCAGGGGACGGTCGACCTCGAGACGATCGCCCTCCTCGACCCGATGCGACTTGGTCTTGACCGCCACGCCGTTGACCAGTACCCGTCCGGCGGTGACCAGCTCGGCGGCCTCGGCCCGGCTGGCACCCGTCATGAGCGACACCGCCCGATCCACCCGCTCACCGGCCAGTGCGGCGGGGACCCTCTCGATCACGGCTCCGCAGCCCGGAAGGAGCTCACCAGGAACAGTGCCACCCCGATCACCACGGCCGCGTCCGCCAGGTTGAAGATGGGCCACCACTGCAGGTCGATGAAATCCACCACGGCCCCGGACAGGAACCCGTCACCCCGGAAGGCCCGGTCGCCGAGGTTGCTGAGCGCACCACCGAGCAGCAACCCGACCGCCATCGCGCCGGCCCGCGACGAGATCGTGCGGCCGTGCCAGACCAGCACGCCGATGACCGCGATCACGACCACCGCGATGAGTGGGCCGAACCCGCCGCCGAGGCTGAAGGCGAAGCCGGTGTTGTACGTGAGGTTGAGACGCAGGGTCCACACGAGGTCGATGACCCGGCCGTCGGCGAGCGCCTCGAGTGCCCACCACTTCGTCAACTGATCAGCCAGGACGACGGTCGCGGCGACGGCCGCCGGGAGCAGCCGATGATGCCGCTCCGAGGCGGCCGGCACCACCGGTCCGCTCAGCGGCGCCCGAACCCCCCGGCCTTGTACTCGACGCGCTCCCGGGCCCAGGGGATGGCCCGGAGCCGCTCCTTGGGGATCGCGAGACCCGAGACCTCGCAGATGCCGTAGGTGCCGTCGACGATCTTCGCCAGGGCCCGGTCGATCTCCTCCACCTGGCTGCGGAACTGCGCGGAGAGCGCCAGGTCGCGCTCACGCTCGACGGCCAGGGTGTCGCCCTCGCCGGACTCCTCGTCGAACTGGACGTCGCCGGGTTCGCGCATCTGGGCCAGCTCGTTGGCCTCGGCGGTCAGCGCCTCGGCGTCGTGAACCAGTCGGGAACGCTCTTTCAGCAGCGCCTCCCGCTGGGCGTCGAGGAACTTCGCGTCGAACGGCGACTTGGGCTTGCCGGGCGGCGCCTGCCTGGCCGGAGCCTTGCTGGCAGCGGCCTTCTTCGCCGGCGCCTTCTTGGCGGCCTTCTTCGCCGGCGCCTTCTTGGCGGCCTTCTTCGCCGGCGCCTTCCTGGCCGCCTTCTTCACCGGCGCCTTCTTCACCGGCGCCTTCTTGGCGGCCTTCTTCGCCGGCGCCTTCCTGGCGGCCGCCTTCTTGGTGGGGGCCTTCTTCGTCGCCATCTGGTCGACAACTCCTCTCACGGCCATGCTTCCGGCCAGTCCGCCGCGAAAGGTCGCGGAGGCTAGGGCCTCGCCCTCCGACGGTCAACCCTCAGCATCAGGTTCGCGACCCGACGCGGCCGACCCGTAGGCTACGAGCCATGCCCTTCGGTCCCGTCGACCCCGATCTCGACCTGGTTGCTCTCGAAGAGCGTGTGCTGGCCCGATGGGCCGAGCGCGACATCGTGGGCGCGGTTCGCCGCCTCCGCAAGGATGGGGAGCCCTGGATCTTCTACGAGGGGCCACCGACCGCCAACGGCCGACCCGGTCTGCACCACGTGTGGGCCCGGGTGTTCAAAGACCTCTACCCGCGCTTTCAGACCATGCGGGGCAAGCGGGTGCCTCGGAAAGGTGGCTGGGACTGTCACGGCCTGCCGGTGGAGCTCGAGGTGGAGAAGGAGCTTGGCCTCAGCAGCAAGCAGGAGATCGAGGCCTTCGGCATCGCGAACTTCAACCAGCGCTGCCGGGAGTCGGTCCATCGCTACGTGGAGCACTGGGGGGCGCTCACCTCCAGGGCCGGGGTGTGGATCGACACCGCGGACGCCTACTGGACGCTCTCCAACGAGTACATCGAGTCCGTCTGGTGGCTGCTCGAGCAGATGTGGGTCAAGGGTCTGCTCTACGAAGGGCACCGGGTCATCCCCTACTGCGCCCGCTGCGGCACCGCGCTGTCGTCGCATGAGCTCGGCCAACCCGATGTCTACCGCGACGTGGTCGACCCCTCGGTGTACGTCCGGTTCCCTCTCGTCGACCGTGACGCCGACCTGCTGGTGTGGACCACCACTCCCTGGACCTTGATCTCCAACGTCGCCGCCGCAGTCGGCCCCGACATCGACTACGTCCGGGTGCGCGACCAGGGCGGCGGGCGGGACCTGGTCATGGCCGCGGCCCGCGCCCCCGAGGATGCCGAGGTGCTCGAGCGCTGGCGGGGCCACGACCTCGTCGGCTGGAGCTACCGGCGACCCTTCGATCTCCTCGAACCGCCGGTGGGGGCCGATGGCTGGCGCGTGGTCGCCGCGGACTTCGTTAGCACCGACGAGGGCACCGGCATCGTCCACCTCGCGCCCGCCTTCGGCGAGGATGACGCCCGGGTGGGGCGGGCCGAGGACCTCCCCGTCCTGAACCCGGTGCAGGCGGACGGCACCTTCGACCAGCGCACGGGCCCGTTCGCCGGCCGTTTCGTCAAGGACGCCGACCCGGCGATCATCGAGGACCTGAGGGCCCGCGGCCTGCTCGTGCGCGAGCAGCCCTACGAGCACGCCTACCCCCACTGCTGGCGCTGCGGCACCCCGCTGATCTACTGGGCGAAGACCTCGTGGTTCATCCGCACCTCCGAACAGCGCGACACCCTCATCCGGGAGAACGAGAAGATCAACTGGCAGCCGCCCAACATCAAGTACGGCCGGTTCGGCAAGTGGCTCGAGGGCAACGTCGACTGGGCGCTGTCGCGCGACCGGTTCTGGGGGACGCCGCTACCGATCTGGCGGTGCCGGAGCTGCGGCTCGGACACCTGCATCGGGTCGGTGGCCGAGCTGTCCCGCCGGGCCGGCCGCGACCTGTCGGAGCTGGACCTGCACCGTCCCTACGTGGACGAGGTGACGTTCCCCTGCGAGCACTGCGGTGGTGACGCCCACCGGCTGCCTCCGGTGCTCGACGCCTGGTTCGACTCCGGCGCCATGCCCTCGTCGCAGTTCCACTACCCCTTCGACAACGACGAGACCTTCCACCGCTCGTTCCCCGCGGACTTCATCTGCGAGGCCATCGACCAGACCCGCGGCTGGTTCTACTCGCTGCTGGCGGTGAACGCCCTGGTCTTCGGCCAAACCCCGTACCGCAACGTGGTCTGCCTCGCGCTGGTGGTCGACGAGCACGGCCAGAAGATGTCCAAGTCCCGTGGCAACGTCATCGAGCCGTGGGACATCTTCAACACCCAGGGGGCCGACGCCCTCCGGTGGTACTTCTTCTCTGGCGGCCAGCCCTGGACCCCTCGCCGGGTCCACGAGGACGGCATCCGGGAGAGCACCCGCCAGACGCTGCTCACACTGTGGAACGTCCATTCGTTCTTCGCCACCTACGCCGACCTCGACGGCTGGCAGCCCGACGGCCAGGCGCCGAGCACCCCGACCCACGTGCTCGACCGCTGGATCCTCTCCGAGCTCGACGACACGATCGAGCAGGTGACGGCGGCGCTCGAGGCCTTCGACGCCCTGGAAGGCGCGAGCCGGCTGGCCCGCTTCGTCGACGATCTGTCGAACTGGTACGTCCGCCGCTCCCGGGCCCGCTTCTGGAAGAGCAGCGATCCAACAGCCCATGCCACCCTCTACCGGTGCCTCACCACCACCGCCCGGCTGTTGGCACCGTTCTGCCCGTTCCTTGCCGAGGAGATCTACACCACCCTCACCGGCGAGGACTCGGTGCACCTGGCGGACTGGCCACAGCCGGGGGGGCACCGTGACGAGGCGCTGGCGGCGCAGATGGAGGGGGCTCGCCGGCTGGTGGGCATCGGTCGGGCTGCCCGCACCGACGCCAAGGTGAAGGTCCGCCAGCCGCTGCGCCGGGCGATGATCCTACATCCCGGCGCGCCGCTCGACCCGGAGGTGCAGCAGGAGGTCATCGCCGAGCTCAACGTCAAGTCGCTGGAGACCATCGACACGCTCTCGGGCCTCATGAGCTGGTCGATCCTCCCCAACTTCCGGGTGCTCGGCCCACGCCTCGGGCCGAAGGTCAACGAGATCAAGCGCGCCCTGACCTCGGCTGATGGGTCGGCCCTTCGCCAGCAACTCGTCGACCAGGGCTTCATCGAGGTCGCCGGCGAGCGCCTCGTGGCAGGCGACGTCGAACTACGGGCTCAGCGACACGAGGCGTTCGCGCTGGCCGAGGACGCCGGTTGGGCGGTGGCGCTCGACCTCGAGCTCGACCCCGAGCTGCGCGCCGAGGGCACCGCCCGCGAGCTGGTACGGGCGTTGAACGAGCTGCGCAAGGAGTCGGGCTTCGAGATCGCGGACCGCATCCGGGTGCGGATCGAGCCCGCACCTGCGGTGGCGGCCGCCCTCGGCGAGCACCGCGACTGGATCGCCGGGGAGATCCTCGCCACCACCTTCGAGGTGAGAGACATCGGGGACGGCACCGGCGTGCAGGTGATCGACGTCGACGGGGAGCCGGTGCGGGTCAGCCTCGAACGAGCCTGACGTCGCTCGTCAGCGTCGCCACCGGCTCCGCTTCTGCTCCGCCTCGGCCTCGAAGTCGGCCTCGAAGAACGCCCGCATGGCCGCGTCGGCCTCCGCGTCGGGCTGGCCCAGCGGGTCCTCCCGCTCCGCATCCTCCGGGAACGGGGTGAACAGCTCGGTGGCCGGCCCAGGGTCGAGCGGTGACCCGTCGGGCTCGGCGGTCTCGAACAGACGCTCGGCACCGAGGTCGCCCGCGTCGGCGCCCCCGCCCGCTGTGGGCCCCGCATCGGCTGCCGTGCTCTCGGGGACCGGCGTCGAGGCATCAGGTGTCGCTGGTCCCGGGTGGGGCCCGCTCGGGGCCTCCCCCTCCGCCGGCCGCTCACCGAGCGGTTCGCTCCGCGCGGGGCCCGGGGCGATCGTGGCCTCCCCCACCGCCTCCTGCGGCGCGTCGCCGGTGTCGGGCACCCCCGGCGCCACCCCCTCCTCGGGGGCGGCTGCGTCGCTGGCCGACTCCTCGGCCGCTGGCGCCGGCGCGTCCTCCACCGAGGATCGCTCGGGCAGGGTGACGGGGTGCAGCGGTGGTGGCTCCGCCACCCGGAGGCCGGTGGGGTCATCGAGCGCCTGCCTGATGGCATCGAGCGCTCGCTGGATGTTCTGGCGCTCGACGTCGAGGTGGCTGCGCAACGCCTCGACGTCGGCCGACAGCTCGTCACGGGCCCGCTCGAGCTCACCGACCTCGGCGAGGATCTCCCCTCGGCGCTGCCGCAGCAGCTCATCGATCTGCCGCTTCGCCTCGGCTCGCAGCTTCTCTGCCTCCGCCTCGGCGTCGGCGAGCATCGACGCCGCCTGCTGGCGGCCCTCCGCGATCGTGGCCTGAGCCGAGCGGTTGGCGTCTTCGATGGTCGCGTCCGCGGTCTTCTGCGCCATGAGCAGGATCTTCGAGGCCCGCTCGGCCTCCTCCTGCTCGTCAAGGGGACGGGGAGCGGCTTCGAGGCGAGCCAGATCGGCCTTGAGCTTGTCGACCTGGGCCTGCGCGACCTCCTTCGCCCGTTGCGCGTCGGCGACCTTCGCCTCTGCCTCGTCGGCCCTCGCCGTCGCCTCCCGCACCATGTCCTGGAGCTGAGCCACCTTCTCGCTCACCTGGGCGAGGAAGTTGTCGACCTCCTCCGGGTCGTAGCCCTTACGGCGCTCCGAGAACTTGACGTCGGTCAGCAGGTGCGGCGTGGCGTCCATGCAGCCGATGGTAGCGAGGGGGCGAACGCACCGCCGCGATGGCCCATCTGCGTCATCGGCACAGGAACGCGAGCAGGATCTGGATGCCGAAGAAGACCACGAGAGGTGACAGGTCGAGCGCCACCGCGCCCAACCTGACCGGTGGCAGCACACCCCGGAGGGGCGCCAGGACAGGCTCGGTGACGGCCTCCAGGACCCGGTACAGCGACCCCAGCGCGCCGCCGTCCGAGATGGGGAACCACGACAGCAGGATGCGCACCAGGAGCACCAACAGGTACACCTGCAGCAGGTAGCAGATGATCCCCACGGCGGCGGATCACGCGTCGTGCAGGCCGCGCTCGTGGAGGCGGCGCCGCTCCTCCGGTGAGACCTCGACGTTGGACGGGGTGAGCAGGTACACCTGGTGGGCGACCTTCTCCATGTGACCCCCGAGCCCGTAGCAGAGCCCGCTGGAGAAGTCGATCAGCCGGCGAGCCAGATCGCGATCGACCCCCTGGAGGTTGAGGATCACCGGTTGGCTGGCCTTGAACTTGTCGGCCACGTCCTGGGCATGGTTGAAGGACGTGGGGGACACGACGTGGGGCTTCGCGGACGCTGCCGCGGGCACGGGCCGGACGACTCCCCGGGGTTTCGCAGCCACCGGCTCGCTGGCGGCCGCAGGGGGCGGGAGGGTCCGCACCGCTGGGGCATCGTCCATCGGTGCGGGCGGTGACGATCGTGGGGCTGCGGGACGGGTGCGGGTGGCGGGCCGGGCCATGGCGGGGGCCTGGTCACGATGGGCAGGTGGGGGCGGGCCGGCGGTCTCGGGCTCGACGTCGTCGTCGTACTCGTCGTCGGGACCCAGCCCGAGGTAGAGCATCGTCTTCTTCCACACGGAAGCCATGGGATCCTCCTGAGCCGCTGCGCACCAGTGTTCCACGCGCGACCCGTCCGACTGCGAACCGGGTCAGGCTAGTGGCCCTGCCGCCCCTCCACGCACCGGTCGCGGCCCGAAGAGCTCCCGACCGACCCGGACCATCGTGCTGCCTTCCTCCAGCGCGACCTCCAGATCGGCGGTCATGCCGATCGACCGCTCGGGGAGGCCGAGCTCGTCCGCCAGCGCCACCAGGCGCCGGAACCCCGGGCGAGCGCGCTCCGGCGGGCCCGCGGGCCCGACACCCATCAGCCCCCGGACCTCCAGGCCGAGCTGCGAGCACCGGGCGACGAGGCGGGGAGCCTCGTCGATCGGGCATCCACCCTTCTGAGGCTCCCCCGAGAGGTTCAGCTGGACCAGCACGGCTGCACCGGGTGCACGCCGGGACAGCTCGGCTGCCAGCTCGTCGCGATCGATCGTCTGCCAGCACGAGACCACGGAGGCCAGGGCGCGGACCTTGTTCCGCTGGAGGCGCCCGATGAACTGCCACCGGACCTCCCGCGCCAGCTCAGCGAGCGCAGCGTGCTTGTCGAGGAGCTCCTGCGCGTAGTTCTCGCCGATGTCGTGGATCCCGGCCGCGAGCGCGGCTCGCACCGCGCCGGCGCCGAACCCCTTGGTCACCGCCACGATGCGCACCTCCAGGTCCGTCACCGCGGCGATGCGGGAACGGAGCGCGCGCACCCGCGCCGACACCACCTCCGGGTCGACCTCGGCGCCGGTCATGACCGCGGCTCCATCCACACCGCCAGCGCGTGCCGGCCCGACTCCGCCCGGGCCCGGTGGGAGAACCACCGTTCCCCGCCGCAGGCGGTGCACACGTCCGCGGCGCCGACCAACACCACGCCGGCCCGGCCGAGGGACGCGGCCACCGCGGTGGGGAGATCGAGCGCCGGGCGGCCGTTCCCGGTCAGACTCCTGATGCCCGGTCCGAGCGTGCGCACCAGACCGGCGAGGTCGTCGGCGCCGAACTCGTAGCACTCCGGGTGGATGCACGGCCCGAGGTAGGCCTCGATCGTGACCGCCCCCCTGGCCCGCATCGCCTCCACCGCGGCCGGGAGTACACCCCGACTCAACCCTCGCCACCCGGCATGGACCGCGGCGACCACGCCCTCGGGGGACACGAGGGCCACCGGCGCGCAGTCGGCCACGGTCACCGAGACCACGATCCCTGTCGCACCGGTGACCAGGGCGTCGGCTTCGGCACCGCACACCTGCCCGGCCGTCGCCGGGTCGTCGATCGCCGCGACCGCGGGGCCGTGCACCTGGCGGGCCCACGCCCAGGGGAGCTCGAGCACCGATCGGCGGCGGGCTTCGAGCTCCGGCGTGGGCCGGGTGATCGCGAAATCACCGTCGGAGCGCACCGTGAACGACGCCCGGGCCACCCTCCGGCCGGGCAGTGGCACACGCCAGAGCTCGATCACACGCTCGTGGTGGTCACGCCTACTTCAGGAAGGCGGGCACGTCGAAGTCGTCGTCGCCGCCCTCCAGCCCCAGGTCCTCGTCGTCGCCGCCCCCGGCGAAGACGTCGGTGACGGGGGCCAGGTCCGCGGCCCGGGCCGGCTTGCCCTCGGCGGGCTTGCGGTCGGCGTCCCAGCGGTCGAAGCCCGCGGCGATGACCGTGACCCGCACTTCGTCGCCCATCTCGTCGTCGATGACGGTGCCGAAGATGATGTTTGCGTCGGGGTGGGCGACCGAGTGGATCACCTCGGCCGCCTCGTTCACCTCGAACAGGCCCAGGTCGCTCCCACCGGCGATGGTGAGCAGGATGCCGCGGGCGCCCTCGATGCTGGCCTCGAGCAGGGGGCTTGAGATCGCCGCCCGGGCCGCGGTGAGGGCCCGCCCCTCGCCTGAGCCGTACCCGATGCCCATCAGCGCGGAGCCGGCGTCACTCATGATCATCTTCACGTCGGCGAAGTCGGTGTTGATGAGGCCCGGGGTGGTGATGAGGTCGGTGATGCCCTGCACACCCTGCAAGAGCACCTCATCGGCCATCTTGAAGGCATTGAGCACCGAGGTCTTGTCGTTGGACACGGTGAGCAGCCGATCGTTCGGGATCACGATCAGGGTGTCGACCTTCTCCTTCAGGCGCTGGATGCCCGACTCGGCCTGCACGGCGCGGCGGCGGCCCTCGAAGCCGAACGGCCTGGTCACCACACCGATGGTCAGCGCCCCCAGGTTCTTCGCCACCTCCGCCAGGACCGGAGCCGCGCCGGTGCCGGTGCCACCACCCTTGCCAGCGGTGATGAACACCATGTCGGCCCCCTTGAGGACCTCCTCGAGCTCCTCCTTGTGCGCCTCGGCCGCCTGGCGACCCACTTCCGGGTCGCTGCCCGCGCCGAGGCCGCGGGTCAGCTCCCGGCCGATGTCGACCTTGACGTCGGCGTCACTCATGAGCAGTGCCTGCGCGTCGGTGTTGACCGCGATGAACTCCACGCCCTTCAAGCCGGCATCGATCATGCGGTTGACGGCGTTGACCCCGCCGCCGCCGACCCCGACGACCTTGATGACCGCGAGGTAGTTCTGCGGAGAACCGGCCATGGCGTTCGTCACCTCCGATTGGGGAGCGCTCGGCTCCACTTTGCTCTTCCTTCGTCGCGACGTGGTGGATGGCGTCCGGTCACTCGGCCCGCTCAGCGGATCCGAGTAGGGCGACACGTCGAAGAGGCGATCAGCCATGGGGACGCCGCCGGGAGCATGCCCTCGACCGGGCGGGCACAACTCTCAACCTGAAGTCGAGGGTTATGTCAACCTCAGATTTCGGTTGACACTGTACGTCCGGCGAGGGCGGGAGGTCAACCACCTCAACCACCGCTGGCCCCCTTCTCGCAGGCGCGGTCGCGGGTGATCACCGGCCGGTCCGGCACCCGGACGTCGAGCGTCGCCAGGCAACGGTCGTCCACCTGCCCGAACACCGTGCGCAGCGCGAGCATCTTGTCCTCCACCTCGGTCGCCGGGCCGAAGAGCACCTCCCCCGAGGGCAGGACCCGCAGCCGGACCTCGCCGTCGGCCCCCACGAGCACCGCCGAGACCCGGGTGCGGACCCCGGGTGTCAGCGACCGGGCGACGGCCAGCGCCTGATCCGCCGGTCCGGCGAGCCGCTCGCCCACCGGGGCGGGGACCACCCCTTCCAGCACCAGCCATCCCGGCTCGGCCAGCGGGCCCAGGACCCGACCCTCGGTGTCGACCAGCAGCCAGCCCCCGGCGGCACGATCCTCGACCGCGGCGAGCGGCTGGCGTTCGGTCACCTGGATGGCGACCGTGCCCGACCACTCGACCTGCACGGTGGCGTCGGCGACCCAGGGCAGCGCCAGCAGCCGGTCGCGGATGGACGCGGCGTCGAGGTCGACCAGCTGATCGCCCGGCGCCACACCGGCGGCGTCGCGGATCTGCTCCTCCGTGACGTGTTCGCCGCTCTCGATACGTACCGCGTCGACGTCGAGCAGGGCGGTGCGCGAGGCGAACCAGGCGCCCGCTCCCAGGCAGCCCACGGCCAGTCCCGGGAGCAGCCATCGGCGGCGCCGCCGGCCGCGGTCGCGCTCGACCTGTTCCCGGCGAGCGGCGATACGGGGGTCGACAGCGACGGGCGAGGGCTGCTCCATCGTTCGTGTGCTCATCAGGCACCGCCCCAGGGCGCGGGGTCGAAGCCGACGAGGCGGGTCTCGGGCCGGAGGCGAATCCCCGAATGCCGCTCGACCCGCGCCCTGACCTCCCGCATCAGCCGCTCGATGTCATCGGCAGAGCCTCCCTCGTCCGCCTGGATGAAGTTGGCGTGCTTCTCCGACACCCGGGCGCTCCCCATCCTCAGGCCGCGGCACCCAGCAGCGTCGATGAGCCGGCCCGCCGAGTCCCCCTCGGGGTTGACGAACACCGAGCCCGCGTTCGCACCCCCCGGCTGGTGCTCCCGGCGCCAGCGGACGACCTCGGCGATCAGTTCCTCGGAGGTCGAGACGTCCCCGGGTGCCAGCTGCAACTCGGCCCAGAGGACCAGCTGCGACGCAGCGATGCCCGAGTGGCGGAACGCGAGACCGAGGCGGTCGGCAGGCACGATCTCATCCTCCCCCGTGGCGAGATCGAACCGGCGGATCCTTGACAGCACCGCCGCCATGTCGGAGCCGTGCCCGCCGGCGTTCATGCGTACCGCACCCCCGATCGAACCAGGCACCCCCACCGCCCACTCGAAGCCGGTCAACCCGCACGCCGCGGTCCGGCGGGCCACCACCGGCAGCAGCGCCCCGCCGCAGGCGCGCACCACGGTCCCGTCGATGTCGATCGTCGAGAACGCCTCACCCAGCACCACCGCGAGGCCCTCGAAACCCCGATCGGCGACGAGGAGGTTGGACCCGTTGCCCACGACCAGGACCTCGACCCCCGTCTCTCGCACCACGGTGGACACGGCCCGGAGGTGCTCGTCGCACTCGACCCGGACCAGCACGGCCGCGGCCCCGCCCACCCGGTAGGTGGTCATCGGCCCCAGCGGCACGTCCCGCTGCCCCAGGGGACCGAGCATCGTCGCCGCCAGTTCCACCGCGGCCGTGCCGCCGGACCTCACCTCGACCAGGCCTCCCGCAGCTCGTCCGGAACCGAGGTGAGATCACCCGCCCCGAGGGTCAGGCACAGGTCGCCGGGCCGCAGCTCCTGCTCGAGAAACGCGACGACATCGGAGCGGCGCGGCAGGTACACGACCCGCGCCCACGGGTGGGCGTCGAGCACCGCGCGGAGGAGCAGCTTGCCCGACACCCCCGGTCGCGGCGCCTCGCCCGCGGCGTAGACGTCGGTCAGCACGATGACGTCGGACTCGACGAACGCGTCGGCGAAGTCCTGCCACAGCGCGGCCGTGCGGCTGTAGCGGTGCGGCTGGAAGACGCAGACGACCCGGCTCCAGCCACCGTCGCGCGCTGCTGCCAGTGCCGCCCGCACCTCCGACGGGAGGTGGGCGTAGTCGTCGATGAACGTCACCCCGCGAGCCTCTCCCCGGTGCTCGAACCGCCGGGCCACACCCGCGAACCGCCCCAGGGCGTCAGCCGCAGGCTCGAACGCGGCTCCGAGCAGGACGCTGGTCACCAGCGCGGCACAGGCATTGCGGGCATTGTGCGCGCCGGGCACGGGCAGTTCCACCTTCCCCACCACCTGCTCGCCCTCACAGAGCACGAACGTCGACCCGGCCCCTGTGGACACGAGATCGACCATCCGCCAGTCGGCGTGCTCGGCGACGCCGTAGGTCGTCGCCCCGCACGACCGGCCCAGCCGGAGCGCCACCGGATCGTCGGCGCAGACGATCCGTGGCCCGCCGGTCTGGGCGAGGAAACGCCCGAAGGCCTCTTCCATCGCCTCCACCGAACCGTAGAACTCCAGGTGATCGGCCTCGACGTTGGTCACCACCGCGGCCTGGCGGGGCAGTTCGAGGAACGTCCCGTCGCTCTCGTCGGCTTCGACGACGAACCAGTCACCCTCGTCCCAGACCGCCCCGCTGCCGATCTCGTTGACGTCCCCGCCAATGATGAACGACGGGCGCAACCCGGCGGCGCGCAGAGCCAGCGCCAGCATGGACGAGGTCGTCGTCTTGCCGTGGGTGCCCGCGACCGCGACGCTACGCCGGGTCGCGGCGATGGCCGCCAGGATCTCCGCCCGCCGCAGCACCGGGATCCCACGCTCCCGGGCCACCCGAACCTCGAGGTTGGAATCGGGCACCGCGCTCGACACCGCCACGTACGCGAGGTTCGGCGCCAGGTTCTCGGGCGCATGCCCGATGTGCACGTCGATGCCCATCGCCCGCAACCGCTCCAGACCGGACGACGCCTTCAGGTCGCTGCCCGACACCCGGTGCCCCATGCCCGCGAGCACGGTGGCGATGGCGCTCATTCCCGCGCCACCGATGCCGACCACGTGGATCGAGGTCGTCACGGTCAGGTCGGGGCGGGGCACGTCAGCCACGGGCGTACTCCTCCACCAGGTCGGCGACCCGCTCGGCGGCATCCGGCCGGGCCAGCGAGCGCGCCGCCCGACCCATCCGAGCGAGTCGCTGCGGATCGGCCAGCACGGCGTCGAGCTCCCGCACCAGCCGCTCCGGGCTGAGCTGGTCGTCGGGAACGAGGACCGCCGCCCCCGCGGAGACCAGTGCGGCCGCGTTGGCCGTCTGGTGATCGCGCGGGGCGATCGGCAGCGGGACCAGGATGGCCGCCCGTCCCACCTCGGCCAGCTCGGCGACCGTGGTGCCTCCGGAACGCGCGATCGCCAGGTCAGCGGCGACGAGCAGCTCGGCCATGCGGTCTTCGTAGCGCACCGGCTGGTACACGAGGCCATCGGCGGGGAGATCCGGAGCCTGGTGGCCCAGCTCCTCCCAGTCCCGGGTGCCGATGACGTGGCGGATCGCCAGATCACCGCGGGTCGCGAGCCAGGGGATCGCTCCACGGACCGCGGTATTGATCGATCGGGCCCCGAGCGAACCACTGAACACCGCCACCACCGTCCGGTCCACCGGCAGCCCCAGGGCTCGGCGGGCGCCGGCGCGGTCGTCCGCGGTTGCGGCCGCCAGCACCTCGGCCCGCACCGGGTTGCCGGTCACCACCCGGCGAGGCAGGTCGGTCTCGGGGAACGGGACGGCGCATGCCGCGGCGAACCGCCCGGCCAGCCGGTTGGCCGCCCCGGCGCGGGCGTTCTGCTCCATCACCACGATCGGCACCCGGTTGAGGATGGCGCCGGCCACGCAGGCGAGGCTCGCATACCCACCCAGCACCACCACCACCCGGGGCTGCAGGCGGCGCACGAGGCGGACACCATGGAGCATCGCCCGCAACAAGCCGGCGATGGAGGCCACGTTCTCGATCGTGAGGCGCCGCTGCAGGCCCCGACCCGGCAAGGCGACGAGGGGGAAGCCTGCCTCGGGCACCAGCCGGGTCTCGATGCCCCGGGTGCTGCCGACGAACTGGATGCTGCCGGGGGGATGACCACGCGCCACCAGCGCCCGCGCCAGCGCGATCCCGGGCAGGACGTGGCCAGCCGTCCCACCTCCCGCGATCACCGCGAAGGTCATCGCGCCTGGCGAGCGATGTTGAGCAAGACCCCGGAGGCGGCCATCAGCACCAGCAGTGACGAGCCGCCGAAGGAGACGAACGGCAGGGGGACCCCGGTGATCGGCAGGGCGCCCACCACCGCGCCGATGTTCACGAAGGCCTGGACGAGGATCCAGGTCGTGACCCCGGTGGCGACCAGCATGCCGAATCGATCGGGGGCTCGCAGGGCGGTGCGGATCCCCAGCACCCCCAGGGATACGAACAGGGAGACGACGGTGAACGCGCCGAGCAGCCCGAGCTCCTCGCTGATGATGGCGAAGATGAAGTCGGTGTGCGGGAACGGCAGAAAGCCCCACTTCGCCCGACCTTCACCCAACCCCACACCGGTGAGGCCGCCACTGGCGATGCTCACCTGCGACTGGATCGTCTGGTAGCCGGTGTTGAACGGGTCCGCCCACGGGTCTCGGAACGCCATGAGCCGCCGGAAGCGGTAGGGCTCGAGCACCGCGGCGATCACGGCCAGCCCGGTACAGGCGGCGACCACCGTGGCGAGCGGCCGGAGCGGGACTCCGGCGACGAAGAGCATCACGAAGACCACGACCCCGAGGATGATCGTGGTGCCCAGGTTGGGCTGCAGCATGAACAGGGCCGCGACCGCGGCGAACACCGCCACCACCGGCCGCAGCGACAGGCGGGTGTCGCCGATGCGGTCGGCGCGCCGAGCGAGGAGGTCGGCCACGAAGAGGATGACCGCCAGCTTGGCGAACTCGGACGGTTGGATGCGCACCGCCCCGTAACCCAACCAGCGCGACGACCCGTTGACGTTCACCCCGAGGCCGGGGACCAGCACCAGCGCCAGGAGCACGATGGCACCGACCAGGATCGGCCGGCTGTGCCGGCGCCACCAGTGGTAGTCCACCCGCATCGCCACCAGGAGGGCCACCGAACCGAGCAGCAGCCACAGGAACTGGCGCTGGAACTGGTACCAGGCCGAGCCGTACTCGTAGTAGGAGCTGACCGCGGAGGCGGAGAGCACCATCAACAGCCCGATCAAGTTCAAGATCACCACGAGCGAGAAGATGGCGAGGAACAGGTTGGAACGCTTCCCCGCCGGCCGGCTCGGTCGCCGGGGGGCCTTGGTGGGCCGCTGAGCTGGCCGCGGTCGCGCGGTGCGGACCACGGTGGTCACCGCTGCACCTCCATCGCCCGGGAGCCGACCATGACCCGGACCGCTTCCTGGAAGGCCGCTCCCCGCTCGTGGTAGGAGCCGAACCAGTCGAACGACGCGCAGCCGGGCGAGAGCAGGACCACGTCGCCGGGACGGGCCAGCTCGGCTGCTCTCGCCACCACGTCCTCGATGCCGGTGTCGACTTCGACCACCGGGCAGGTGGCCGCGAACACCTCGCGCACCTCACCCGCGGCCTCGCCCATCGCCACCACGGCCCGGAGCCGGGGCCCGGCTTCGGCCATGGCGGTGAGGTCGAGGCCCTTGTTCCGTCCACCGGCGATCAGGACGACAGACTCGAACCCCGAGACCGCCGCCACCGTCGCGTGGGGCACGGTGGCCTTCGAGTCGTCGTACCAGCGCACTCCCGACCACTCCCCCACCAGCTCGACCCGGTGGGGCAGGCCGCGGAAGTCGCGGAGCACCTCACGGACGGCGTCGATCGTCGCTCCAGCCGCCAGCGCGGTGGCCGACGCGGCGAGGGCGTTGGTGACGTCGTGCGGGAGCGCCCGCCCGAGCTCGCCCACGGCGAGCAGCACGTCGCCGTCCCCGGTGACGAGCTGGTCTCCGGTCACCCGGAACCCGGCCGGCTGGCGGACACCGAAGGTGACCGCGCCGCCGGGGGGGACGTGGCGCATGACCACTGGATCGTCGGCGTTGGCCACTGCGGTCGCTCCCGGTGGGAGGTACGCCCACAGCCGGGCCTTGGCGGCCTCGTACGCGCCGAGCGACGCGTGCACGTCGAGGTGGTCCGGCGCGAAGTTCAACCACGTCGCCACCTGTGGGACGATCCGCTGCGTGTGGCCCAGCCGGAACGACGATGCTTCCACGACGAACACGTCCGCACCGGCATCGGCGATGGCGGCCACGAGCGGGACGTCGGTGTTGCCCGCGAGCACGGCTCGCTGACCGGACGCGGTGAGCATGGCGGCCACCATGGTGGTGACGGTGGTCTTGCCGTCGGTCCCGGTGACGGCGACGATCGGTCGCGCATCCCATTCCCGCGCCAGGTCGAACTCGCCCATGAGCGGCACGCCCTCCTCGGCGGCGATGCGCATCAGCGGGTGACGGTCCGGGATACCCGGGCTGGGGAAGACCGCTTCGACGCCCGCGACGATGCTGCGCAGGGTGGCGTCATCGGGTGCGTCGAGCAGCTCCACGCCCAGCAATTCTGCTAGCGAGCGACCCTCCGCTGAGGGATGGTCGTCGGCGGCCACCACCCGCACCCCGTGCTCGGCGAGGGCGCGGGCCACGGCGCGACCGGTGACCGCGAGCCCGTAGACGAGGGCGACGCGGGGCACGCTCACTCCAGCACCCCCGGCACGGAGAGGAAGTCGGCGTAGAACAGCCCGATCGCGAGGCCGGTGCACAGCCCGGCGAAGATCCAGAGGCGGATGATCACCGTGGTCTCCGGCCAGCCGGCGAGCTCGAAGTGGTGGTGGATCGGCGCCATCCGGAAGATCCGGCGACCACCGAGCAACCGGAACGTGCCGACCTGCAGGATGACCGACAACGTCTCGATCACGAACAGCCCGGCGATCACGGGCAGCAGCAACACGGTGTTCGTCCCCAGGGCCAGGGTGGCCAGCGCCGCGCCGATGGCGAGCGAACCGGTGTCACCCATGAAGATCTGCGCCGGCGCCGCGTTCCACCACAGGAATCCCACGCAGCCACCGAGCATCGCGGCCGAGATCACGCCCAGGTCGAGGTAGCTGTGGTCGCCGTAGATCTCCTCGTGGCGGAACCCGACGAAGCAGATGACCACGAACGCCGCGAAGCTGAAGATGGCGCTGCCAGCCGCCAGCCCGTCGAGCCCGTCAGTCAGGTTGACCGCGTTGGTGGTGGCGAGGATGAGCAGGATCGCCATGGCGGACCACCCCAGCCGGCCGAGGTCGACACCGGGCGAGTCGTAGCGGGTGAACGACAGCGTGGTCGCCACGTTGGTCTGGTCGAGGACCAGCACGACGAAGACCACGGCCACCACGAGGAGCCCGATCATCTTCGTCCGCTTGTTCAGGCCGAGGTTCCGGGCTCTGAAGACCTTGAGGCCGTCGTCGATCAGGCCCACGAGCGCGGCGAGGCCGATGGTGAGCATGATGATGATCCCGCGACGGGTGAACGTCCCGCCGAAGAGGTCGCTGACCAGCCAGCCGAGCCCGGCTGCGCCGACCACCGCCAGACCGCCCATCGTCGGGGTGCCGGCCTTGGTGACGTGTCCCGACGGCCCGTCCTCACGGATTGGCTGCCCGATGCCACGGGCCCGGAGGAACGAGATCAGCAGCCGGGTGCCGAACAAGGAAAGCGCCATGGCGATGGCAGCCGCCGCGATCAGCCGGACCACGCTTCACCTCGTTCCCTGCCGATCCGCCGCAGCTCCTCCCTGGCGACCTCGCGATCGTCGAAGGGCACGGGCTCGGACCCCAGGGTGATGGTCCGTTCGTGGCCCTTGCCCGCCACCACCACCAAGTCACCGGGCTGCGCCACATCGAGCGACCGGGCGATGGCGGCCCGGCGATCCGGCTCCACCACGAGCTGGACGGCACGGCGCTCGACGGCGCGGTCGAACCCTTCTCTGATCGCGTCGATGATCGCTCCAGTCTGCTCGCCCCGGGAGTTGTCGGCCGTCAGCACTACCCGATCGGCGAGGCGGGCCGCCACCTCACCCATCGCGGGCCGCTTGCCCGCGTCCCGCTGGCCGCCGCACCCGAACACCACCACCAGCGAGCCTCCCGCTCCGATCAGGCCACGCGCCGTGCCGAGCACCTGCTCGAGGCCGTCAGGGGTGTGGGCGAAGTCGACCACGACGCTGAACGGCTGGCCCTCGTCGATGACCTCGAACCGGCCAGGCACCACGAGCGGCTGGCTGAGGCCACGGGCGATGACCGCCTCATCGATCCCCAGCACCGAACCGGCGCCGGCTGCCGCCAAGGCGTTGGAGACGTTGAAGGCACCGGCGAGCGGAAGGCGAACGAGCTGCCCGCGCCAGCGGAAGGTCGAACCCCGGAGACCGAGTTCGAGCTCCTCCACGTCGTCGAGCGAGTAGCCCGTCACGGGGATCTCTGACGCGTCGCGCAGCAGCCTCCCGTGGGGACTGTCGAGGTTCACCACCGCCACCTCGGACAGCTCGGAGCGGAACAGCCGCGCCTTGGCCTCGAAGTAGGCCTCGACCGTGTGGTGGAAGTCGAGGTGGTCACGGCTGAGGTTGGTGAACACCGCGGCCCGGAAGTGCATCCCTGACACCCGCTCCAGCGTGAGGGCGTGCGAGGAGACCTCCATCGCCACGCTGTCGACCCCGCGGTCGCGCCACGCGGCGAGCTGCTCCTGGAGATCGGGCGACTCGGGCGTGGTGCGCTCGCCGGTGAGGGTGCCTAGGACCTCGACGGATCGTCCAGCCTCACGGAGGACGTTGGCGAGCAGCGCGACGGTGCTCGTCTTGCCGTTGGTGCCGGTCACCCCGACGACGTCCATCGAGCGGGATGGGTGCCCCCAGAGCGTCGCGGCGGCCATCCCCATCGCTCGCCGCGAGTCGCGCACCCGCACCACCGGCACCGAGGGGCCGGGCGTCACCGGCCGCTCGACCATCAGCGCCGCCGCTCCCTTCTCCACGGCCTCCGCGGCGAACGCATGCCCGTCGAACGAGGCGCCGGGGATGCAACAGAACAGGCTCCCCGGCTCGACCCGCCGGGAGTCGTAGTCCACGCGACTGATCTCGACCGACAGATCGCCTTCCGTCCCGCTCGGGTCGAGTTCGCCGATGACCTCAGCGAGGCGCACCGACCGCCACCTCGCGCCCGGCGGGAGAGGCCACGGGCAGATCCGCGGTCGGCCCTCGGACCTTGCCCTCGGGGGTGAGGCCCGACCGCTCGCCGACCGGGGTCCCCCCGGCGGGGGCATCCGTGGCGGGGGGCGCGATCGACAGCTCCCGGAGCGCGAAGGAGGCGATCTTCGACCACGCAGGTGCCGCGACCACGCCACCGGTGTAGCCCCCGGCCCGGGGCTCGTCGATGATGACGATGATCGACAGCGCCGGGCGCTCGGCCGGCACGAACCCGACGAAGGTCGACTGGTACTGCGTCACCCCGTTCGAGTCCCGGTAGCCGCCGCCCGGCTGGGGCTTGCGCGAGGTGCCGGTCTTGCCCGCCGGCGTGTAGCCGTGCACCTGCGCCAACTTGCCCGTGCCGTCGGCGACCACCCGTCGCAGCATCACGTTCATCATGTCGGCGACGGGCTGCGAGAGCACCCGGTGCCCCTCCTCGACCGGGAGCGGGTGCTCGTTGCCGTCGGCATCGATGGTCGATCGCACCAGGCTGGGTGGCACGTACACACCCCGGTTGGCGATCGTGTTGTAGGCGAGGAGCATCTGGAGCGGGGTCACCGACACACCCTGGCCGATGGGCACCGTGCCGATCGAGGTCGCCCACCACTGGTCCGGGTCGCTCGGGTCGGGAACCCGCCCGGACTGCTCGTTCGGGAAGCCGAGCGACGTCGGCTGTCCGAAGCCGTACGCCAGCAGCGCCCGGTGGAGCCGGTCCTTGCCGAGTTGCTGCGCGATCTTGATCGTCCCGATGTTGGACGAGTGCGCGAGCACGTCAGCGACGCTCCAGGTCACCGTCCCGTGGGGTTCGGCGTCCTGGAAGGTGGCGTCGCCGACCTTCAAGGTGGGTGGGACCTGCACCATCGTGTCGGGCGACACCAACCCGGCTTCGATCGCCGCGGAGACCGTCACCATCTTCATGACCGAGCCCGGCTCGTAGACCGTCGTCAAGGCGGCGTTGTTGGTGCCGGGCACCACGTCGCCGGTCTCGGGGTCGGCGACCATGTTGGCCATCGCCAGGATCTCGCCGGTCTCGGGGCGGCTGACGATGGCGATCGCGCTCCTGGCCTTGTTGGCCGAGATCTGCTCGGCGAGCACCCGCTCGGTCTCGTACTGCAGGGAGCGGTCGAGGGTCAGCACCAGGTCCCGGCCCTTCACCGCCGGCACCTGGTGGTGCTCGCCGAGGGCGATCGTACGGCCCGCAGGGCTGCGCTCGAACACCACCTTCCCGGGAGTCCCCGTGAGCTGGTCGCCGTAGAGCGCCTCCAGACCGGAGATCCCGACGTTGTCGACATCGGTAGTGCCGAGGATCGATCGGGCCATGTCGCCTGCGGGGTGGAAGCGCTCCGGCTCCTCCACGAGCCCGACACCGGGCAGGCCGAGCGCTTCGACCCGATCGGCCAGCTCAGCGGGCACCTTGCGGGCCACGTACGCGAACCGCCCCTCCGTCGTCATCCGCTTCTCGATCTCGCCCGGGTCCATGCCGAGGGCATCGGCGAGCTGCGCGGCCGAACCTCGCGGATCGTCGATCATCGTCGGATCGACGAAGACCGACCTGGCGGGCCGGGACATGGCCAGCTCGACGCCGTTGCGATCGTAGATCGTGCCCCGGTCCGCCGCGATCGCCTGGACGAACGTCCGCTGCTCGATGCCCACCTCCCGGTAGCGCTCCGGATTGATGACCTGCAGGTCGGTGATCTTGACCAGCAGGAAGGCGAACGCGACCACGAGCGCAGCCAGCAGCCACACGAAGCGCACCCGGTGATCGAGCCGGATGGCGGCGGTCATCGACCGGTGCCGGTCTTCGCCGGTGCCCGGGCAGGAGCGGTCGCCGGGGACGTGGTGGAGGTCGAGCGCGGGCGGGGCGACGTGGTGGTGGTCGTCGTCGGGGCAGGGTCCCGCTGCTGGAACGACGCCGCCGCGTCGTCGCCGGGCGAAGGCTCGAGGTACGTGACTGCGCCAGGGCTGATCATGCCGAGCTCGCGGGCCGCGGCGGTGATCCGCTGAGGGGAGCGGAGCTCGACCAGCGCGAGAGCGAGGTCACGCTGGCGGAGCTGCTCCTCACGGATGCGCCCGTTCAGGTCATCGAGGGTGCCCTGCTCCTTGATGATGACCGTCTGGAAGGCGGCGAGGGCGAACATGGCCACGAAGAGCAACGTGCCGGCGATGGTGCCCACGCGGCCCGGTCGCAGGCGCCGCAGCTCGCCGGGCTCGACGACCCGCAGCGGCGGTCGGGAGCGAGCCTGCTCGCGGGCCGGCGCTCGGCGGGGGGCGGCAGCCGCGGTGCCGGTACGGGGGCTCACGCCGCCACCTCTGCCAGCTTCTCCGCCGCCCGGAGCCGGGCGCTGGCCGACCGCGGGTTGGCCTCGACCTCGCTGGCGGAGGGCTTGCGCGCCCCACGGCGGAGCTGACGCACCCGGGCCCTCGCCCCGCACACGCACGGCAGCACCGGCGGGCAGGTGCAGCCCCCGGTCGAGGCCTCCTCGAAGATTCCCTTGACCAGGCGATCCTCGCCGGAGTGGTAGGAGATCACCGCGCACCGCCCGCCCGGCGCCAGCACGTCGATGGCCTGCCGGAGCGCCCGGCCCAGGACTTCCAGCTCGTCGTTGACCTCGATGCGGATGGCCTGGAAGGTGCGCTTCGCCGGATGACCGCCCCGCCGGCGCGCCGGCGCGGGGATGGCGTCACGCACCACCTCGGCGAGCTGGGTGGTCGTGGACAGCGGACGTGCGGCCACGATCGCCGCGGCGATCCGCCTCGCGTACCGCTCGTCGCCGTACTGCTCGAGGATCTGCACCAACTGCTGCTCGTCGTAGGTGTTCACGACCTCGGCCGCGGTGCGGGTCGCAGTGCGATCCATCCGCATGTCCAGCGACGCGTCGTGGCGGTAGCTGAAACCCCGCTCGGGGCGGTCGAGCTGTGGCGAGCTCACGCCCAGATCGAACAGCACTCCGGTCACCGGCCCGACGGCTTCGTCGGCCACCACGTCCCGCAGCGAATCGAAGCGGGCTTTGCGCAGGCGCACCCGCTCCCCAGCGAAGGCTAGGGTCCGGCCGGCGGCCTCGAGGGCGTCGTCGTCCTGGTCGAGGCCCAGCACCTGGACCCTGCTGTCCCCCTCGAGCAGCACCCTCGCGTGACCCCCTCCCCCGACGGTGCAGTCGACCACCCATCCGGCCGGAACGGACGCGAACAGTGCGGCGACTTCGCGGACCATAACGGGCTCGTGGACGAAGCTGGTGGATTTCCCCGGCATGCGATGTCCTTCCATGCCCGCAGCGTTCGCGTGGGTGAACTTCGGTGCTCGCTCATCCGCAGCCCCCCGGCAGGCGGGCGCACGTCGGGATGTCTCCCCCGATCGAGCTGGATGGGAAGCGGGCGGAGTAGGGGCCTTCCATCTGCCCGCCGGGAGGCTGCGCATGAGCGAGGTGCAAGGTCGGGTGCTGGTCGTTCGGGTCGATCCTTTCCGTGCGGGGTCCTGGTTCGTTTCCTCTTCTCGGTGTCGTCGATGGTGGCTCCGCATCGCCGCCTCACAGGCCGAGGGCACGGACGGCCTGGCTCAGGCTGCCGTCGGCCTGGTTCGCGACCTCGGACCAGCGGGACGCGTCCCAGATCTCGATCCGGTCGATCGCGCCGATGACCACCGCGTCGCGGCTGAGGCCGGCGAAGTCCCGCAACCGCTGAGGGATGGTGATGCGCCCTTGAGCGTCGGGACGCACCTCGTGGGCATTGGCCGCGAAGGCCCGCAGAGCCTCCTGTGGTGCCAGGCCGTCGCGGATCTTGTCCTTGAGGCGGCCGGACACCTCCCGGAAGCCCTCCTCGGTCCACAGGCCGAGACAGGCGTCGAACTGGGACAGGAAGCCCTTGTCGGCGAGGTGGCTGCGGAACGTCGACGGCAGCACGATGCGGCCCTTCTCGTCGAGCGAGTGCTCAAACGTTCCGACGAACACGCTGCCTTCCCCGCTGCCCTCATGTGGATCCGTCCCCCTTCGGGACTCCCCTACACCCCACTGCAGCCCACTTTATGACACTTTGCCCCACCGGTCAACCAGCGCGCGCCACGGTCATTCGCCAGGGGATGGCGCCGGATCGGGACGGCGACGAAGGTCGGGTCAGCGAGGGAGGGCCGCGAGGAGGGCCTCGACGAGCTCGTCCGGCCCGGACCCGACGGTACCCACCTCGATGCGATCGAGCGCGGCCGCGTCGGCCGGATCGCTCAGGGCCGGGGCCAGCAGCTCCCGGTACCAGCTCGCCCGCCAATGCCGGTGGATGAGGCACTGGAACCGCGCCCCGGCGCGGGTCCGCCGCTGGGAGAGACCGACCAGCTTCGCCTCACCGGCCACCACCTCGCCGGGCGCCAGCCCGCCGAAGCACACCGTCCGCCCGAGCCTGGTGCGACAGCGCGGGTCGTCATCCACCACCGCGCCGTGGACCCCGAGGGACGCCAGGGCTCCGACCCACGCCGCGCCGAGCCAGCCGAACGAGGCGCCGACATCGTCGTCCCAGAGCGGGTCTCCAGCGGGCAACAGTACGTCGACCCAGACGTGCTCCGACGGAACGAGCAACACCGCTCCGCCACCGCTGCGCCGCCGGACCACCGCCACCTCCATCTGCCGCGCCGAGCTGCGGTCCACGACACCGTCGTGCTGGGTGCTGCCGAGCACCAGCGCGGGACCGGTGGTCTCGAGCACCCAGACCGCCCGGCCGGAAGACGGGTCGAGGTCCTGCCTGTGGAGCGCGCCAGCGTCGCCGGCGAGGCGCTCGAGCGCCCAACCCGTCATGGGCGCAGTACCGCGTGGTCGACCCTGAACGACGCCAGCCGTTCGGGCAGCGGCGCGACCCCGATCCCCTCACCGCCGGGCACCGGGATGCGCCCGCCGCACACCTCGATGGGTTCGGTGAGGTCCTGCACGAAGTACCGGCTCGAGGGGCCGAGGTCCGTGGGCAGCGAGCACCCTGGCAAGCTGGCCACCGCCAGCGCGGCCGCCCGCCCCACCCCCGTCTCGAGCATGCCCCCCACGAAGGCGTCCACGCCCAGGCCGGCGGCCGCCTCGCACACCTCGCAAGCTGCTCCGATCCCGCCCAGTCGCGCCGGCTTGACGTTGAGGACCCGAGCCGCACCCGTCTGCACCGCTCGGCGGGCCGCCTCGACCGAGCCGATGCTCTCGTCGAGCGCGATCGGCGTGGCGGCGCGTGCCCCAAGCTCGGCCGCCAGGTCGAGGCGGCCGGCAGGAAAGGGTTGTTCCAGGTACGCCAACCCGAGCGAGTCGACCGCTGCGGCCGGGAACGCGGCCCCGCCATCGTCGTAGGACCCGTTGGCATCGGCGGCGAGCGACACCTGTGGGAAGTGCTCACGCACCGCGCGCAGCGGCTCGACGTCCCAGCCAGGCCGGATCTTCAGCTTCAGGTGACGGTACCCGTCGGCCACCCGGGCCGAAGCGGCTGCCAACAGCTCGTCGAGGCTGGGAACCAGACCGATGACGGCGCAGGTCTCGACCCATGAGCGGCTCCCGCCCAGGCGAGCCGCGAGGGACTCGTGCCGGGAGCGGCAGTCGAGGTCTGCCAGCGCGGTGTCCACCGCCGCGCTGGCCATCGGCCGTGACGGGTCACGCCACGATCCCCCGGCGAGCAGCGCCGGGACGATCTCCCCGCGCAGCGCGTCCCAGGAAGCGGTGCCGATCTCGGCGGCATAGCCGGGTGCACCCAGCGACGAGCATTCCCCCCAGCCCGTAACCCCGTCTTCGGCGACCAGCTTCACGATGGTGACCTCACGCACGGTCTCGGTCCCGTGAGCCGAGGTGAACGGGGTGCGCAGCGGGAGGCGGACCAGCATCAGCTCTGCCCGGGCAACCCGACGGTACCCGGGTGCTGGTCCGCCCATGCGCTCAGGCGGGGATGGCCCCGGCGAGGCCGAGGTAGCGGGTCCAGTCAGCCGGCATGCGCGGCACGGCGACCGCCACCCAACTCATCGGCGATGGCACCTGGGGGCGGCGCCGCAGGCGCATCGAGGTCTCCTCGAGGAGTCGATCGCGCTTCGCGCTGTTGCAGCGACCGCACGCGGCCACCACGTTCTCCCAGGCGTGGCTGCCGCCGCGGCTGCGGGGCACGACGTGGTCGATGCTGTCAGCCTTGCGGCCGCAGTACTGGCACACGCCGCCGTCGCGCAGGAAGACCCCGCGCCGGCTGAGGGCCGCGACCCTGCGGTACGGCACCCGGACGTAGCTGCGCAGCCGCACCACGCTCGGGACGGCGACGACCAGCCGCTCGGAGCGCATCACGTCGCCGGACTCGTGGATGACCTCCGCCTTCTCGCTCAACACCAGCACGACCGCGCGCCGTACCGGGACCACCGACAACGGCTCGTAGGAGGCGTTGAGCACGAGCGCCCGGCTCATGCCGGGGCAGGGTACCCAATCAGCAGGCGGCGTGGCGGGCCACTACGGGTCGAGCCGGCGCCAGGACCGGCACCAGTGCAGGTAGGCGACCACGTCGCGTGGTTCGGGCTCCCGGTCGGGATCGCCGTACGCGGTCTGGAGCCGGAAGCGCAGATACGACCGGTCCGGCAACGGCAGGTACGGACGGGCCGCCCACCAGCGGGGGCGGGCCAACACGAACACCTGCCGGAGTGCCGTCGGCCACAGGGACGGGTGACGGGCCACCGCCAGCGTGGCGCGCAGGACCCATCGGGTGCTCGGCCCGTCGCCCATACCGAGGACCCTACCGGTGCTCACGCCTGGACGGGCCAGCTCAGCGGACCACCACACCGATGTCGTGGCCGATGCCCGCCCACCCGACCGCCGCGGCCCCGACGAGCGGGCCGGCGTCCCCGAGGCCCGCGGGCACGATCCGTGCCCCAGCCGCGAAGGCGAGTCGCGCCCGCCGGTCGAGCTCGGCCTGCGCGGCGGCGAAGAACGGGGCGCCGTAGCCGAGGGCCACCGAACCGGCGACCACCGCCAGCCGTAGGTCCAGCAGGTTGGCGACCGAGGCGACGGCGCGGCCCACGTGGGTGCCGGCGCGGGCGATCACCTCGGGGCTCGCCTCGGACGCCGGCCGGCCGGTGATCCTGGCGATGGCGGTGCCCGACGCTTCGGCCTCGAGGCAACCGCGCGCCCCGCACGGGCAGCGGTGACCGTCCGGCTCGACGTTCACGTGACCGATGTGGCCCGCGTTCCCCTGCTCACCACCGAGGAGCCGCCCTTCGAGCACGATGCCACCACCGACCCCCGTGGACACCACCATCCCCACGAAGTTCCCGACCCCCGACGCCACCCCCCGCCATCCTTCGGCGAGCGCCAGCGCCTTCGCGTCGTTGTCGATCCGCACGTCGAGGCCGGTCAGCTCCGACAGGCGCTCCCGCAACGGGAACTCACGCCACACCGGGATGTTCAGCGGCGACACCGTGACGCCCCCGGGGGCCATGGGACCACCACAGCCGACGCCGCAGACGCGCACGTCATAACCGGTGTCCCGCCAGCCGAGACGGTCGAGCAGGCACACCAGCGCCTCGAAGAGCGCCTCCGGGCCGGCATGCCCAGCGGTGGCCATCTGCTCCCGGCAGAGGATCGCTCCGTCACCGTCGACCAGCCCCACGGCGATCTTCGTGCCCCCGATGTCGATCGCCAGCGCCGCCGGTCCCGTCATCGCCGCGACGGTAGCTGCCGCCTAACCTGAGATCTGAGCACACGACCCCCAGGAGCGACGTTGGCGACACAGGAGACCGCCCGCACGGCCACCTTCGCCGAGCTGTTCGAGGCCATCTCGGCGAACATGCAGCAGGCCATCCAGGGCAAGGCGGACGTGGTGGACCTGGTGCTGCTCTGCCTGGTCTCGGAGGGTCACCTGCTCATCGAGGACGTGCCCGGGGTGGGCAAGACCAGCCTGGCCAAGGCGCTGGCCCGCTCCATCGACTGCTCCTTCGGGCGGGTGCAGTTCACGCCGGACCTGCTGCCCTCCGACGTCGTCGGGGTCACCGTCTGGAACCGGTCGGACAGCCGGTTCGAGTTCCGGCCCGGCCCGATCTTCGCCTCCATCGTGCTCGGTGACGAGATCAACCGGGCCTCACCCAAGACCCAGTCCGCGATGCTCGAAGCCATGGCCGAGGGGCAGGTCACGGTGGACAACGTCACCTACCCGCTCGGTCCACCGTTCATGGTCATCGCCACCCAGAACCCGATCGAGCACGAGGGCACCTACCCGCTGCCCGAGAGCCAGCTCGACCGGTTCCTCATGCGGGTATCGGTCGGCTACCCGAGCCGCGAGGCCGAGCTCGAGGTCCTCGACACCCACGGCGACCACAACCCGCTCGACCACGTCGGGCCGGTCGCCACCCGGCACGACGTCGAAGCCATGATCGATGCGGTGCGCACGGTGCACGTGGCACCGAGCATCAAGGCCTACCTGGTCGAGCTGGCCGATGCATCCCGCCGCCACCACCACCTGGCCCTCGGCATGTCACCCCGGGCCACGCTCAGCCTCCAGCGCGTGGCCCGGGCCCGAGCGCTGGCGGGCGGCCGCGCGTACGTCGTCCCCGACGATGTGAAGGCCCTCGCCGAGCCCGTACTGGCCCACCGCCTGCTGGTCACCCCGGAGGCACAGCTGCAAGGCATCAGCTCGGCCGACGCCTTGGCCGAGCTGCTGGCCCACGTCCCCGTCCCGACGAGCGGCTGAGCTCCTACCGATGCTCACCCGCCGCGGCTGGCTCACCCTGCTCGCAGCGGGGCTCAGTGCCGCCGCCGGCCGTTTGTCGGGCGCCGAGGAGCTCTACGTGCTCGCTGCGATGCTGGCCTGCCTGGTCGCGGGCGCCGCCGTCTACGCCAGGCTCACCCCTCTGGCCATCGAGGTCACCCGGGAGCTGCATCCCTCGCGGGTGCACGCCGGCTCGGCCAGCCGGGTCGACCTCGTGGTCACCAACCGAGGTCGGAGGCGCTCGCCGCTGCTCGACCTGCACGACGCCGTATCCGGCACCCGCGGTGCGAACCTCGTCGTGCCGCCACTGCCCCCCACGGGCGCGGCACGCGCCGCCTATCGGCTCCCGACGAAGCGGCGGGGCATCCTCACCATCGGGCCTCTCCAGGCCGTGCTCTCGGACCCATTCGGGCTCACCGCGATCACCACCCAGGCCTCCGAGGTCACCCAGCTCACCGTGTATCCCCACGTGGACCAGATCACGCCGGTCCCTCAGACCACCGGCAACGACCCGATGGCGGGCGCCGAGCACCCGAACGCGCTCGGCCGCGGCGGCGAGGACTTCTACGCGCTGCGGCCCTACGTCGTCGGCGACGACCTGCGGCGGGTGCACTGGCCATCGACCGCTCGCCACGACGAGCTGATGGTCCGCCAGGACGAGCTGCCCTGGCAGGGACGGGCCACGGTGCTGCTCGACGTGCGGAGCGCGACCAACACCGCCGAGTCGCTCGAGCTGGTGGTGTCGGCCGCGGCCAGCATCATCAGCGCCAGCAGCGGGCGCCAGGACCTCGTGCGGCTGCTGTCCACCGACGGTAGCGATTCGGGCTTCGCCGCAGGGCATGCGCACGTGGAGTCGATGCTCGAGTACCTCGCCGGTGTCGAGATGACCAACGAGGCGAACTACCGCCGGGTCCTCGACCGCCTGGCGCGCTCGTCGGGCGGCGGGGCGCTGGTGGTGGTGGTCGCGCTGGCCCCACCCGAGGACCTCGACCGCCTCACCCGCCTCCGGGGTCGCTTCGGCTCCCTCACCATCGTGAGCTTCGAACCGTCATCGTGGGGTGGCACCGGGCCGGACAGCCGCCCGGCGCTGCTCCCTCGATCCGGCACCACCCTGGTCCGGGTCAGCCCGGACCAGTCCTTCGCCGAGACCTGGAACCGCGCCGTGCGCCCCCGGCGTCAGGAGCCGGGTCGGTGGCGTGCCACCGGGCGCGGCCGCGCCGGTGAGGACCCCGACCGGTGGGCCCGGCACGAGCGGGTCCTACGGTGAGTGCCCCGACCAGCCGCCCGGCCCACCTGCCGCTCGCGGAGCTCGCGCTCGCCGGTGTCACCCTGGCAGTGATCTTCGGCTTCGCTCGGCTGTTCCAGGGCTGGTCGTTCTCCTGGCCGCTCGTGGCCGTGGGCGCGTACGCGCACCTCGCCACGATGGCCTTGCGCCGCCGGGGTGCGGGGGTCGCGACCTCGGCTGTCGTCTCGCTCGCCGGGTTCCTCCTCCTCGCCGGAGCGATCTGGTTCACCGAGACCACGACCTTCCTGCTCCCCACCACCCGCACGGTGGACGTGGTGTCAGCGGAGCTGCGCGAGTCCTGGGCGGCGTTCCAGCAGCTCACCGCCCCGGTGCCCGGGCGCAGCGGCTTCCTGCTGGCGTGCGGCCTGGCGATCTTCGTAGCCGTGTTCCTCGCGGACTGGGCCGCGTTCCGGCTGTGGTCCCCCATCGAGGCGATCGTGCCGGCGACCACCCTCTTCGTGTTCGGGACGCTGCTCGGCGCCGATCAGCAGCGGACCACCAGCGCAGTCGCCTTCGGCTTCGCCGTACTGCTGTTCGTGCTGGCCCACCGGGTCGCCCGGCTCGAGCGGCGGGCGGGCTGGGTCACCAGCGACGATGACCGCAGCAGCCGGTGGCTCCTACGCTCCGGCGGGGCCCTGGCCGCGGCCGCGGTCGTGGCCGGGGTGGTGATCGGGCCGCGCCTGCCCGGGGCGACCGCCCCGGCGCTCATCGACTGGCGGGCGGGCGATGGCGGGCCGTCATCCCGCGTCACCGTCAGCCCCCTGGTCGACATCCGCCAGCGGCTGGTCGACCAGCATGACCTCGTCGTGTTCGCCGTCGAAGCGGATCGCAAGGCGTACTGGCGGCTGACGTCCCTCGACACGTTCGACGGCCAGATCTGGCGCTCAGGGGGCCGCTACCGCGAAGCGAGCGGTGACCTGCCGGCACAGCTCCCGGCGGAGGTGACCTCCGCCCCGGTGCGGCAGCGGTTCTCCATCCTCGGGCTGTCGGCGCTCTGGCTGCCCGCCGCCTACCAGCCGGTGGCCGTCGACGCCGAGGCCCGCGTGCGCTACCAACCGGACTCGGCCACCCTCATCGTCGACACCGCCTATCCCAGCTCGGACGATCTCCGCTACGAGGTGGTCTCGGAGATCCCCGAGCCCACACCGGAGCAGCTCGACCGGCCCGCTGAGCCGATCCCGGCGGAGCTCGCGGGGTACCTCGAGCTGCCCAGCGGGTTCAGCCGGAAGGCGCAGCGACTCGCCAGCGAGGCAGTCGCCACGGCCGGTGCCACCACGCCCTACCAGCAGGCGATGGCCCTGCAGGCGTTCTTCCGTGAAGAAGGCGTCTTCGCCACCGACGACCACCGATTCGTCTACGACCTCTCCCCCGCACCGGGCCACGGCGACGACGCGATCGACGCGTTCCTCGACAGCGGCCGGGGCTACTGCGAGCAGTTCGCAGGCACCTACGCCGCCATGGCCCGCTCCGTCGGTCTACCGGCGCGCGTCGCGGTGGGGTTCACCTGGGGCGAGCAGGATCCGTCGAACCCGAACCTCTACCTCGTCCGGGGTCGCTTCGCCCACGCCTGGCCCGAGGTGTGGCTCGGCGAGCAGGTGGGGTGGGTCGCTTTCGAGCCGACCCCGGGCCGGGGAGCGCCGGGGATGGACTATGCCGGGATCCGGCCGGCGCAAGCGGACGGGGAGCGCTCGGAGCCCACCACCTCCACGACCGCGCCGGTCGCCACCACCGACCCCACCACCCCGCAGGTGAGCCAGCCCGGCGATCGGCTCTCACCCGAGGACCTGGCGGCGCTCCAGCAGCCGGGCTCCTCCAAATCGCCGAGCCCCTCCGACCCGTCGCCGTGGACCGAGCCTCTCGCCTACGCCAGGCACCAGCCCGTCCGGGCCGCGCTGGCCCTAGCCGTGCTCACCGGGCTGTACGCCATCGGGATGGCCGGCGCGGCGGCACTGCGACGGCGGTGGCGGCGAGCCGCAGCTCGCGACCCCAATGCGCGGGTGCGGCTGGCGTGGCGGGACCTCACCGTGCACCTGCGCCGCCTCGGCATCGTCCGCCGACCAGCGGAGACCGCGAACGAGTTCGCAACCCGCGCCGCCGCGGCACTCCCCGAACACGCCACCGCGATCGTCGCGCTGGCTGCGGACGCCGATGCCGCCACGTTCTCCACCCTCGCCCTCGACCAGTCGCACCCCGAGCGCGCCGAGCTGCTCGTGGCGGAGCTTGCCCGCACGGTCTCCCGGCGTTTGCCCCGGCACCGGCTCCTGCTCGACCGGCTCGACCCCCGGCTAGCGCTGCGCTCCTGACGCGGCAGGGCTCAGTCGTCGCGGCGGAAGCGATCGCGCATGCGGTGGTTGGCGTTGCCGAACACGTCACGCAGGCCGGTCGCTCGCATCGACTGGGTGATCTGCTGCAAGCCGGCCTTCCCCATGCGCCTGGCGTTGCGTTCGATGGCCAGCGCGGACACCAGCATCACGACGAACCCGGCGAACGCCAGCAGGAAATGGGTGGCGAGGGTGAGCACCAGCATCAACGTCCCAGCGACGAAGCCGAGCACCGCCCACTTCAGGTTCCGAGCGGCGTGGGTGTAGACCGTGGTGTCCGCGATGTCGCGGGCCAGAGCGGGATCGCTCTCGTAGAGCTGCTGCTCGATCTCGCTGAGGATCCGCTGCTCGTCCTCGGAAAGCGGCACCGCTTCCACCCCCCTTCCATGCTCAGACCGGGGCTCCGGTGTCGGGCAATCTTCCCACAGGTTCGGGGGAGCCTCAACGCGGAACCCCCGTGACCTCTCCCTGCCGCAGGCGGCGTTGGCGCTGCTACCGCCCGCTATGGATGTAGTCGTGCAGGGCCCGGGCCTCCGTCTGCAGCTCGTCGACCCGCCGGCTGACCACGTCACCGATGCTCACGATCCCGACCAGCTCGCCGCCCTCCACCACCGGGAGGTGACGGAACCGGCCCTCGGTCATGACGGCCATGAGCGAGTCGACCGTGTCATCGAGCCGGCAGGTGTGGACCCCGCTCGTCATGAGCGACGACACAGGCTGCTCGAGCGAGGCAGGCCCCTCCTCGGCCACCCCCCGGACGATGTCCCGCTCGGAAAGGATGCCCCGGATCGTCCGGCCGTCGTCGGACACCACGAGTGCGCCGATGCCGTGCCGGGACAGCTCCCGGGCTGCCTCCCTGACGGGCGCCCCGCTCGGGATGGTGGCAACCCAGCGACCCTTCCGGTGCAGGATGTTGCGGACCAGCATGCGAGTCACCCCCCGTGCTCGCCGGACCTCTCAGGTCCAGTGTGCCAGCTCTGTCCACTCCCCGCTCAGGTCATCGCCGGGCCGGTGATCACCGTCTCGTGACCACCAGTGAGTGCGGATCGGTGCCGCGCACCTGGTACCCGAAGGTGCGGGTGTCCGGCCAGCGCTCCTCGATCCACGCCCCGAGCGGTTCCACCACCCACCGGTGTCCACCCCGGAGGCGCTCGCCGCAGGCGAGCGGGTCCACGAAGCAGGCATCCACCACGATCCCGTCGGGGTCGTCCACCCGTAGCTCCCCCTCGTACTCGGCGGCGAGCCACGCCTCCACTCGGAGGCGCCAGCCGAGGCCGGGCGCTTCGGCGTCGACCGCGTAGCGAGGCCCCACCCACCGGGTGACCGAGAGGCCGGTCTCCTCCGCAACCTCCCGGGTCAGGCCGGCCAGCAGCTCCTCGCCTTCGTCGATCACCCCGCCGGGGGGTGTCCAGTCGAGCCACCCGTTGCGGCGCCGGTTGCACACCAGCAGCAACCCCCCGGGGCCCTCGATCAGCGCGCCACCGACCAGCCACTCACGCACGGCCTGCATTGTGCCCGCTCGAGCCCGCCGATGCGCCCGAGCGCTGTGCTCAGCCCTTGCCCGGTGGTAGGGCGATCGCCTCCACGTCGACGTCGATCACGAGATCGGTGGCGGGTCGGGCCGGGGCCGTCGCCGCATCGGGCATGTTCGGTTGCGGGGGCGGGGCGACCACGCTCTTGTAGTCGACGCCGGGAGGACCCATCGCCAGCTTGTCGAGGTCGATGTCCGGCAGGTCCTTGCCGCCGGGCGCACCGCAGGGCGCGACCTGCTCGATGTCGGCGGGGAAGCTGGTGAGGAAGTCGTTGTCGGCGAAGCAGTTCCCCTGGACCCCCTGGCCCGAGTCGGCGAGCCAGAGCACCAGGTCACCGATGCCGGTCGCTCCCCGGGCGATGTTCCCGACCACGCGGTTGCCGATGGCCTCGAACGGCGGCAGCCCGGGGTCGCGGAAGGGCCACAGGATCACCGCGATGTTGCCGCGGAGGTTCCCTTCGACCCGGTTCTTGGTGACCAGGTTCTCGACGCCCCCCGTGATGATGATGCCGGTGCCCGACGCCAGCCGGTAGGTGTCGTTGTTGATCGGCACCTCCGGGTTGTTGTTGTCGTGGACGTAGTTGCCGGCGATCACCATGTGGCCCTGTGGGGCGAGCTTCTCGCCGTCCTGGCTGTTCGGCACGATGCCGATCATGTTGTTCCGCCACTCGGAGTCGATCAGGTACAGGTTGGTGCTGGAGTTGGTGCCGGAGTAGCCGAGCATGTTGTTCTCGGCCAGCACGTCACGGATGATCGCGTCGCAGGGGTTGCACTGCCCGATGTAGAAGGCCGAATCCGGGTGCCCGGACCCGTAGGAGTGCTCGATGATCCCGAGCCGGGCGTTGAACGCGTAGATCCCGTAGTCGCCGTTGTTGTACGCGGTCACGTAGCTCGCCCGATACCCCGTGAGCACGTAGTCGCTGTCGTAGTCGCCGGTGAAGAACAAGCCGTTGCCGGTGTTGTTCCGGACGGTGAGGTTCTCGACCGCCACACCGTCGGCGAACACCTTGATCCCGTTGTCACGGGTGAACTCACCGTCGATGATCACCTCGTTGCGGTCCAGGCCCCGGATCACGATGTCCTCGGTCTGCACCACCACCCCTTCGCGGTAGACCCCCGGTGAGATCAGCACCAGGTCGCCCGGCTGCGCGGCGTCCACCGCAGCCTGGATCGTGGGGTAGTCCTGGGGTACCCGCAGCACCGCTCCGCTGGCAGCCGGCTCGGAGGTGCCGGTGCTCCCTCCGGTCGAGCCCGATGAGCAGCCCAGTGCCAGCAGTGCCACGGCCAGCACGGCCGCCAACGCCGACAGATGCGTCCTGTTCCTCATGGTTACCCACCCCCGTGTCGTGCGCGGGACACTACAGGCCGTCGTCCCCCACCACGATGACCCCCCGCTGGCCGCGGGTCGCGGTGCCGTGGATCGAGCAGTAGTAGCGGTACACGCCCGGCGCGGAGAAGGTGCGGCTGGCACTGGCCTTCGGATCGAGCGACCCGGTCGGGACCGGTTCGAAGCGACCCTCCTCCGCGGGCATGACGTTGTGGGTGTTCAGGCCGGTGTTGGTCCAGGTCACGGTGGAGCCAGGATCGATCCGCACGGCGCGAGGTTCGAAGACGTTGTCGGAGACCTCGATGGTCACGTCCGCCTCGCCCCGACGATCGAGGGCGCGGTCCACGGCCAGATCGCCCCCGCCAGGGGCCGCGGTCCCCGCGCTGCGCTCCTCGCCGCCGTCGGCGCCACACCCGGCGAGCACGGCGGCGGCGACGATGACCACGAGCAGGTGACGGGACCGCCGGAGCACGGGCGGATCGTACCGGGGCTAGGGCTGCTGGTCGGTGTTCTCGATGGTCTGCGCCTCGCCGAGGCGCACCTCGCCCGGCTTCAGGTCCCCGACGGGCCCCTCCTGGACCAGCCACGTGGTGGTGGTCGCGGACTCCGGGGCGGTGGGCTCAGGCGAAGCGGCAGTGGCGGGTTGCCGAGGCCCCTGGCGGACCGATCCGTCGGGGTCGCGCTCGGCGACCTGCGGCACGCCGAGGTTGACCGCCCCGGGCGGCAGTTGGTCGACCGGGATGCCTTCCCCGATCACCACCACCGGCGGCTCCTGGGACAGCGGGACCGGCTCTGCGGCCGGGCCGACCTCCACGGTGGGATCGCTCGGAGGGTCGCTGGCGACGGCTCGAACCACGAGCAGTCCGCCGGCGGCAGTAGCGGCTAGTGCCACGCCGATGGCCGGGAGGAGCAAGCGCGAACGGAGACCTCGAACTCGCTCGCGGACCGCGCCGTCGGCGTCGACCATCAGGTCGTGCAGGCGGCGCTCGACCTCGGGTCGAGCCAGCTCGAGCGCCCGTGAGAGCACCGCGATGTCGGCTTCTCGCAGGACGAGTGGGGTTCCGGGCACCGCGTGGCGCAGCGTGTAGACGAGCGAGAGGTAGGTGGCGAGCACCTCGTCGGCGGTCGGCGCCTCCCCGGCCAGGGTTCGCACCTGGCCTCCCGCCGCGAGCTGGTGATCGGACAGATCGACGACGAGTTCGCCTCGCTGCGGGACGAGCGTGGACTCGTCGATGCCGTAGGCCCGCAGCACCTCGCCGACCTCCGCTTCGGTGAGGGACCGCTCCCCTGCTTCCACCCGTGCGAGCTCACCGGGGCTGAACGGGGAGCGCTCCGCCACGTCGGCGAGCGTCACCGCGCGCTGCTGGCGGGTCGCGCGGAGCAGGGCGCCGAGGCGCTCGGGCGGGATGACGGAGAGCGTCGAGGCGGTCACGGCCTCAGTATGTGCCACGGCAGCCGCCCACGGAAGCCTTAAGCCGTGGGGCCTTCGTCAGATTCTCGACCGCAGATCACGCTTCGTGATCTTCAAACCGCTGAGGGTGCGTCTCGCCTTCGGAGGAGCCGGGCCAGCGGCCGGAGCATGCGATCCCGCAACGCCCACCACGTCACAAGCAGCAAGGCCTCGAACACGATCCGCGAGGACATCTTCGAGGTGCCGCGCTGGCGGTCACCGAAGGTGATCGGAACCTCCACGATGCGCCCGCCGTTGCGCATGACCTGGTAGGCCATCTCGATCTGGAAGCCGTACCCGTCGGCCTTGATCGAGTCCAGGTCGATCCGGGCCAGGGCATCGGCCCCGTAGGCCCGGAACCCCGCCGTCGAGTCGCGCACCGGCATCCCGAGCACGATCGAGGCGTACCGGTTGCCCCCCTGGGAGATGAAGCGTCGGGACCACGTCCAGCCCGGCACCTGACCGCCGGGGACGTACCGGGAGCCGATGGCGAGGTCGGCGCCGTCATGGACCGTGTGGATCAGCGCCGGGAGCATCGCCGGGTCGTGCTGCAGGTCGGAGTCCATCTCGACCATCACGCCGTAGCCGTGCTCCAACCCGTAGCGGAACCCGGCCCGGTACGCGGAGCCGAGCCCCTGCTTCCCCGCCCGCCGCATGACCGACACCCCTCCGTGCTCCGAACCCCACCCCTCGGCCAGATCCGCGGTGCCGTCGGGACTGCCGTCGTCGACCACCAGCACGTCCGCGTCGGGGACGGCGGCACGTACGAGGTCCAGCACCTCGACGATGTTCTCGGCTTCGTTGTAGGTCGGCAGGACGACGAGCGACTTCACGCACCAAACCTTACGGCCCACCGTCGCGGGCGGCGGGTCATCCGCCGGCGATTCCCGCGCCGACCGGGCCCGACCCTACGATCGGTACCGTGGACCCGGCACCGGCCGAGCGCGATCCCCTCCCGCCGAGCACCCCGCCGGCTCCCACCGCCCTGCCCTCGGTGGCGGCGCGGGTCGTCGCCTTCGTCGTGATCCTCCTCGCCGGGGCAGCCGGCGGGTTCATCGGCTACGCGTTCACCGACCTGCAGTGCCAGGGCGACTGCACGCTCCAGACCGGCCTCGGCGCGCTGGTCGGCGCGGCGCTGGCCGCGGGCGGGACCGCGGTGGTCACCGTGCTCGCACTGCGAGCCATGGGCGAGTGGCGGACCATCCAGGCACGCGAAGCCGCCGCGGCCGAACAACCCGCACCCCGCCCACCCCGCGTGCGCTGAGGCCGGGCGCCGAGCGCCCGCTGTCAGGGCGCTGCGGCGATGGCCCGGCAGGCGCGCTCGATGCCGCCGTCGTCCACGTCGAGATGGGTCACCAACCGGACCACCCCAGGGATGAGGAGGCCGGCCAGCACCCGCTCCCGGCGAAGGTGCGCCAGCAGCGCCCGGGGGTCGGCATGGCGGAACACCACGACGTTGGTGAGCACCGCCGACGGGTCCAGGTTCATGTGGGGCCACCGGGCCGCCACCGCCTCGGCCAGCCTGCGGGCCCGGCGGTGGTCCTCGGCCAGGCGATCGACACGGTGCTCGAGGGCCATCAGGCCGGCCGCGGCGAGGATCCCGGCCTGCCGCATGGCACCGCCCAACCGCTTGCGCTCGTCGCGCGCTGCGCTCATGGCGTCCTCCTCACCGGCGAGCAACGAGCCGACGGGTGCGCCCAGCCCCTTCGAGAGGCAGCACATCACCGTCGTCGCACAGGCGGCGAAGCTCGCGGCGTCGACGCCGGTGGCGACCTCGGCGTTGAACAGCCGGGCGCCGTCGAGGTGCACGGGCACCCCGAGCGCCGCCACCTCCCGGGCGGCGCCGAGCGACCACGGGCGTCCCCCGGAGGGCATGTGGGTGTTCTCGGTGAAGATGGCGCTGACTGTGAGCCCCACCCCGGAGGCGTCCCGCAGTCGCTCGCGGAGGGCCTCCACCGGGAGCTCGCCGTGCTCGTCGTCGACGAGGTCGAGCTGGGCGGTGCTGTTGATCCCCGCCGCGCCGGCTCGTAGAGCACCACGTGCTGGCGGCGGCCGGCCAACACCCAGGACCCCGCCCGGCCGAGCAGCCGCAGGGCGATCTGGTTCGCCATCGTGCCCGACGGCACGAAGAGCGCCGCGGGCTTCCCGATCCGGGCCGCGAAACGCTCCTCGAGCTCACGGACGGTGGGGTCCTCGCGGTGCCCGTCGTCGCCCACCTCGGCAGCCGCCATCGCTCGGCGCATCCCGCCCGTCGGGCGGGTGACCGTGTCCGACCGGAGGTCGACCACATCCGTGCCCACGCGCGGGAGGTTGCCGGTGGCGGGCATGATGGTCGCCATGACCAGCACCGCCGCACCGGCCGACCTGCTCGAGGTGGCCGTGCGGCACGCGCAACGAGCGGCCGCATCGCTGATCGAGGGCCTGTCCCGGCAGCGGTCGATGGTGGGGCACAAGTCGTCGCCCACCGACATGGTCACCGAGATGGACCGCGAGGTGGAGCGCCAGATCGTGGACGGCATCCTGCGCGAGCGACCCGGCGATGCCGTCCTCGGTGAGGAAGGCGCACGTCGGGACGGCACCTCGGGGGTGCGCTGGATCGTCGACCCCCTCGATGGGACGACGAACTACCTCTACGGGCACCCGGGCTTCGCCGTCTCCATCGCCGCCGAGGTCGGCGGTGGCGTGGTCGCCGGCGTGGTGGTCGACCCGCTGCACGGCGACGTGTTCTCGGCCGTGCGGGGCGAGGGCGCTCGCCGCAACGGGGAGGAGATCCGGGTGTCGGAGGAGACCGAGCTCGGCCGGGCGCTGCTCGCCACCGGGTTCGGCTACGACCGGGACCGGCGGGTGCGCCAGGCCCGGGTGCTGGTCGACGTCCTGGGTCAGGTGCGGGACATCCGCCGCATGGGCGCCGCATCGGTCGACCTGTGCTCCGTGGCGTGTGGTCGGGTCGACGGCTACTGGGAGGCCGGTCTGCAACCGTGGGACTTCGCCGCCGGAGCGCTGATCGCGAGCGAGGCCGGCGCGGTGGTCGGTGACCTCGCCGGTGGGCCACCGTCGACGACCTTCACCCTCGCCGCGCCTCCTGCCCTGTTCGGTGACCTGCGCACCATGCTCGCCCGTGCGGCCGCAGACCAGGTCTGACGAAGAATCCCGCGGGTATCTGCCCGATCCGGCTGCGAATGGCGCACAATGTTCGTCGTGGGTACGCGCATCCTGGCGGTCGAGGACGACGAGCGGATCCGCACTGCGGTCAAGATGGCCCTCGAGGACGAGGGTTGGGTGGTCGAGGAGGCCGAGAGCGGCGAAGAGGCGCTCGATTCCTTCAACCGGCATCCCTCCGACGTGGTGCTGATCGACATCATGCTGCCCGGCGTCGACGGGTTCGAGGTGTGCCGGTCCATCCGGCGCAACAGCGACGTGCCGATCGTGATGGTGACCGCCCGAGCGGACACCCACGACGTGGTGGCCGGCCTCGAGGCCGGTGCCGACGACTACCTGACCAAGCCGTTCGCCCCGAAGGAGCTCTCGGCCCGCATCCGCGCCCTGCTCCGGCGGGTTCGCACCTCCGACCCGGGGGTCGCCCACCTCAAGTTCGGCGACCTCGAGATCATCCCCGAGGAAGGGGTCGTGCTGCGCGACGGCCAGGAGGTCCACCTCACCAAGACCGAGTTCCGCCTCCTGGTCGAACTGGCATCCAGCCCGGGGCGGGTGTTCAGCCGTGAGGTCCTGCTGGAGCGGGTCTGGGGCTACGGTTACTTCGGTGACGGCCGGCTGGTCGACGTCCACGTCCGCCGGCTCCGCACCAAGATCGAGGCCGATCCGGCCAACCCGCGCCACGTGGTCACGGTCCGGGGCCTCGGCTACAAGCTCCAGACCTGAGCCGGGCGCCGCCCGGCGGCGTTGGGGTCCCCCTCGAGAGGCCGAACCGTGCGACTCGCCCGCCCCCGAACCGCTCGACACGTGACCAAGCGAGCGAAGCTGGGGCTTCGCGCCCGGTTGACCCTCACCTACGGGTTGGGTGCTGCCCTGCTCTCCGCCGTGCTGTCGGTGACCACCTTCGGCCTCACCCGGGAGAACATGCTCACCCAGCGCGAGCAGGCCGCCATGTCCCAGGCCCTGCAGAACGCCAGCACGGTGTCCGACGGCCTCGAGCCCGGCGTCACCGACACCACCACGATCGAGAAGACCGTCCTGTCATCGCTGCCGAACCCCGAAGGCGGCCTGCCCGTGTTGCGCTACGACGGCCAGTGGTACTCGGGCAACGCCCTCAAGTTCTCGGACGCCTCGATCCCCCTGGCACTGGTCGAGCGGGTGGATGCCGGCCAGCCCGCCCGGATGCGAACCGAGGTCGGCGGCGCGCCCTACCTGGTGGTGGGCGTCCCGATCCGGCCACTCGGCGCGCAGTACTACGAGGCGGTGCCGCTGCGCGAGATGCAGCGCACGCTCGAAGGCCTGGCCATCAGCCTGGTGGGGGCATCCGCGCTGACCACCGTCGCCGGGGGCCTGCTCGGGCTGTGGGCCGCCCGGCGGGTGTTCCGTCCCCTCCTCGACGTCGGCCGCGCGGCCGACGCCATCGCCGGTGGGCGGCTCGACACCCGGCTCCCCACGGGGAACGATCCCGACCTCGACCGGCTGTCCAAGCCGTTCAACGAGATGGCCCAGGCCCTGCAGGACCGGATCGAGCGCGACGCCCGGTTCGCGTCCGAGGTCAGCCACGAGCTGCGATCGCCGCTCATGACGCTCGCCGCGACCGTCGAGGTGCTCGAGAACACCCGTGACGAGATGCCCGAGCGGGCCCGCACCGCGCTCGACCTGCTCTCGGCCGATGTCGACCGCTTCCAGCAGCTCGTCGAGGACCTGCTGGAGATCAGCCGATTCGACGTGGGTGCGGTCAAGCTGCACCTCGAGGAGGTGCTGATCGCCGAGATGGTCATCCAGGCGGTCAGCGTGCTGGGCAACGGCGGGGTGCCGGTGCGCTACGACGAGGACGTGAGCGACCTCGTCGTCAGGGTCGACAAGCGGCGGTTCGGCCGGGTGCTCGCCAACCTGCTCGACAACGCCGAGAAGTACGCGGGTGGCGCCACCGCGGTGACCATCGACCGGGTGGGGCAGACGGTCCGCATCGGGGTGGAGGACGAGGGCAGCGGCGTCTCGCCGGATGAACGGGAGATCATCTTCGATCGCTTCTCCCGCGGCAGCGAGAGCGGCAACCGCTCCCTCGACAGCGGCGTGGGCCTGGGCCTCGCGCTGGTGGACGAGCACGTCCGGCTCCACGGGGGTCGGGTGTGGGTCGAGGATCGACCCGACGGCCGTCCAGGCGCCCGCTTCGTGGTCGAGCTGCCCATCGTCGACATGGCCGCCGCGGAACCGGCGCCCGGCGCGATGCCGGCTGCTCAGGACGTCGACGACGCCGAGGACGTCGGAGTGTCGCCGTGAGCACCCCGGATCGGTACGGGCGCCGGCGGGGCAGGTCGGTCGCAGCGCTGGTGGCGGTGGGGTCGGTCCTGGCGGCCGCGGCCTGCGGCATACCGGCCGACGAGGAACCTCGGTCCATCCCGGTCGAGGCCCTGCCCGCGAACCTCTCGGAGCAGCAGGCGACCACCACCACCGTCCTCGACGAGGCGAGCGCCCAGCGCGAGACGATCTACCTCGTGCACACCGGGACCGCCCCCGGAGGGGCCGGCGAGAGCCTCGAGCCGGTGAGCATCTCGTTGCGGAACCCCGAACCGGATCAACTTCCCCGCCTGGTCATCGAGCGGCTGATCGCCACCAAGCCCGACCAGATCGGCCTGCCCGGCCTCACCAACCCGGTTCCCGCCGACACGAAGGTGCTCGACGCCCGGGTGAGCGACGGGGTGCTCGACCTGGACCTCAGTGCCAGCCTGGCCAACATCGAGAGCGCGCTCCAGCGGCTGGCGCTGGCCCAGATCGTGTTCACCGCCACCGACATCACCTCGCTGCCCATCAGCAGCGTCCGGTTCCGCATCGACGGCCAGCCCGTCGCGGTCCCCGTGGAGGTCGGCACCGCCCCGGCGGGCCAGCCCGTCTCCCGCAACGACTACCCGCGCTTCAAAGCGCAGGTCGACTCGCTGCAGGAGGCGTCGCGGTAGCCCCGGTGGCGCCTGCCGCGCCGGCGGGTGGTTCGGACTCCAGCCCGAGCGACACCGCGAGGGTGGACCGCCGCAGCTTCCCCGAGGCGGTGTAGGGGAGCTCGTCGACCACCAGGTACTGCTTCGGGCACTTGTAGGCCGCCAACCGAGAACGGGCGAACCGGCTCAGCTCACCGGGGTCGACATCGCCGACCACCGCGGCGCACACCCGTTGCCCCCATCGCTCGTCGGCCACCCCGAACACCGCGATCTGCTCGACACCCGGCGCCTGCGCCAGGACCTGCTCCACCTCGACCGGGTACACGTTGACCCCACCCGAGATGATCAGGTCGTCGCGCCGCCCGTCGAGGTAGAGATACCCGTCACCGTCGAGCCGGCCGAGGTCGCCGACCGTGAACGCACCGCCCTTCCAGGCCAGCGCGGTGCGAGCCGGATCCCGCCAGTACTCCCACCGGGCATGGCGGGGGACCTCGCACCACACGACGCCACCGTCGTCGATCGACAGCCGCCGGCCGGGCCGGGCACGCCCGACCGTACCCCGCCGATCCAGCCACTCCCGGGACGAGCAGGCGCTGAACTGCCCTTCGGTCGACCCGTAGAACTCCCACACCGTGTCGACGCCGAAGGCATCGATGGCGGCGAGCTTGAGCGGCTCGGGGCACGGTGCGCCGGCGTGGGCCAGCAGCCGGAAGCAGGACAGGTCAGGCGATCCACCAGCGGAGAACAGCCGCTGGAGGTGAGCGGGGACCATGAAGGTCGTCGTGGGTCGTAACCGGTCGATCGCTCGCAGCGCGACGGCGGCCTCGAAGCGGCCGAGCACGATCAGCTCGCCCCCGGCGAGCAGCGTGCCACCCCCGAACCGGATGGCCACCGAATGGTGGAACGGGGAGCACACCAGGTGCCGGTCCGACGGCTCGAAGTGCCACAGCTCGCGCTCCTCGTCCACGAGCTGGCGGGCGTCCGCTTCGTCGAGCAGCCCCGACCAGACCCCTTTCGGGCGGCCGGTGGTGCCGGAGGTGTAGTGCATCGGGCGAGCGAGCGGGTAGGGAGCGAGCTCCACCGCGGGGCCGTCGAACAGGGTCTCGAGCAGCGCGTCGTCGACCACCAGCTGGGGATCGGCATCGTCGAGCAGGGCGTGGCGCTCGTGGTCCAGGAGCGAGGAGTTGAGCACCACCGGGACGATGCCGGTGCGCAGCGCGCCGAGGATGCACGACAGCATCGCTGCGCTCGACGACGTGCACAGGGCGACCCGGTCACCAGGCCGGAGCCCCCGCGCTCGGAGAGCTCCGGCGACTCGCCGCTGCTGGGCTTCCGACGCGGCCGCGGTCAGGATCTCCATGCCATGCCCCCGGCCATCTAGCCGGCGAAGAAGACCTCGGCCACGCCGTGGTAGAGGTCCGGGTCGACGAGCTTGAGCTCCCGCACCGCCTCCGAGATCGGCACCCGCACGATCTCGCCGCAACGGAGCGCGACCATCTGGCCGAACGCCCCGTCGTGCACCGCGTCGATCGCCGCCACGCCGAAGCGGGTGGCGAGTACCCGGTCGAACGCGGTCGGCGTCCCTCCCCGTTGCACGTGGCCGAGGATCGTGACCCGGGTCTCGAACCCCGTACGGGCCTCGATCTCCTCGGCGACGCTGTTGCCGATCCCACCCAGGCGGACGTGGCCGAACTCGTCTCGCTCGCCGGAGAGCACCTGCATCGTGCCCTCCTTGGGCACCGCCCCCTCGGCCACCACGACGATCGACGCGTATCGGCCCTTGGCGTGCCGGCGCCGCAGCGCCTCGCACACCCGGTCGATGTCGAAGGGCTCCTCGGGGATGAGGATCATGGTGGCGCCCCCGGCGATGCCCGCCCAGGTGGCGATGTGGCCTGCGTGGCGGCCCATCACCTCGACCACCATCACCCGGTCGTGGGACTCGGCGGTCGTGTGCAACCGATCGATCGCCTCGGTGGCGATGGCGACCGCCGTGTCGAACCCGAAGGTCAGCTCGGTCCCCCCGAGGTCGTTGTCGATCGTCTTGGGCACCCCCACGACAGAGACGCCCATCTCCGACAACGTGGCCGCCACGCCGAGCGTGTCCTCCCCACCGATGGCGATGAGCGCGTCGATGCCCAGCGCACGCAGCTGGTCGCGGCAGCGATCGGGCCCACCGTCGATCTTCAGCGGGTTGGTGCGGGAGGTCCCGAGCAGGGTCCCGCCCCGCGGCAGCGACCCGCGGAACCGCTCAACGGTCGCCTCGACCGCCCGACCCTCCAGCACCCCGCGCCAACCGTCGAGGAAGCCGACCACCTCGTCACCGAAATCGCGCTCGGCCTTGCGCACGATGGCGCGCATGACCGCGTTGAGGCCCGGGCAATCGCCCCCGCCTGTGAGCATGCCGACACGCATGAGCCCTCCTTCCTGCCGGTGTTCTCGCCGAGGCTTCACGACCTAGCCTGCCAGCCCATGAACCCCGCTCGCGACCCTGATCTCCACGGCCCGATCGTGCTGGCGCTCGATGCCGGCACGACCAGCGTCCGGGCCATCGCGTTCGACCGCTCCGGCCGGGCGCTGCACGCCGCGCAGCGCGAGTTCCCCCAGTACTACCCGCGCCCGGGATGGGTCGAGCACGACCCGGAGGAGATCTGGGAGGCCTGCGATGCGGTCATGGGCGAGGTGGTCGCCGGCCTGCACGCCCCGATCACGGCGATCGGCATCACGGACCAGCGGGAGACGGTCGTGGTGTGGGACCGCCGCACGGGTCGCCCGCTGCACCGAGCCATCGTCTGGCAGGATCGCCGCACGGCCGGCCGTTGCGACGAGCTGCGCGAGCAGGGCCACCTCGAGACCGTCCGGGAGACCACCGGCCTCGTGCTCGACCCGTACTTCTCGGCCACCAAGCTGGAGTGGCTGTTCGGGAAGGGCGGGGTGCGGCCGGGGCCCGAGGTGGCGTTCGGCACCGTGGATTCCTGGCTGCTGTGGAAGCTGACCGGCGGTGCGGTGCACGCCACGGACGTCACCAACGCCAGCCGCACGATGCTGTTCGACATCCGGAGCCGCCGCTGGTCGCCGGAGCTGTGCGAGCTGTTCGGGGTGCCCGCTCACGTGCTCCCGGAGGTGCGCGCCTCGAGCGGCCGGTTCGGGATCACCGCAGACGGGTGTGCCGTCGGCCCCGGCATCCCGGTGAGCGGCGTGGCCGGCGACCAGCAGGCGGCGCTGTTCGGCCAGGTGTGCTTCACCCCGGGCATGACCAAGAACACCTACGGCACGGGCAGCTTCGTGCTGATGAACGTCGGTGAGCAGTGCCCTCCTCCGGTCGACGGCCTACTGAGCACGGTCGCCTGGAGCATCCCCGACGGCCGGGGAGGCGAGCTCACCCACTACGCGTTCGAGGGCGCGATCTTCGTGACCGGGGCGGCCATCCAGTGGCTGCGTGACGGCCTCGGCATCATCTCGGACGCGTCCGAGACCGGGCCCCTCGCGGCGTCGGTGCCCGACACCGGCGGGGTGCTGCTCGTGCCGGCCTTCACCGGCCTCGGCAGCCCATGGTGGGACCCGTACGCCCGCGGCACCCTGGTCGGCATCACCCGCGGCACCACCCGAGCGCACCTGGCGCGCGCGGTGGTGGAGGCGATGGCGTACCAGACCCGTGACGTGGTCGACTCGATGACCGAGGCGTGCGGGCACCGGGTGCACGCGTTGCGGGCCGACGGTGGGGCCTCGGTCATGCCCCTCTTGCTGCGTCTGCAGGCCGACCAACTCCAGGTGCCGGTCTCGCGCCCGGTGGTTCAGGAGACCACGGCGCTGGGCGCCGCCTACCTGGCGGGGTTGGCGGAGGGGGTGTGGGGGTCACTGGAGGAGATCTCGGCGAACTGGGTGGTCGACGTGGAGGTCGAGCCCTCGGCGGACCGTACGGACGCGGACGCCGCGTACGAGCGCTGGCGTCAGGCGGTGGCGCGGGCACGAGGCTGGGTCGCCCGCTGACGGGCACCCCGCCTCACGCCCCAGCGGCGCCGCCGCTCACGAACCGACGACGGAGGCGCCGGCGGCGGAGGGGTGGGCCCGGCGCGCCTCGGCGGCCCTCAGCTCACGAAACCGGGTGTCCACAATGCGGGCCAGGGCCATGACCTGGCGCCGCTCCCGACCCCGGAACGGATGGCCGTCACGTCCCAGCACGAGCGCCAGGCTCGCCGCGGGCAGCGGAGCCCACACCACTTCCACCTCCACACCCGCGGGGCCCGCGGCCGCCGCGGCCTGGCTCCCACGCGCGAACGCCACCAGCCACTCCACGGGCGGCACGTCGCCGTGACCGCTACGCAGGGCCGGCTCGGCGAGGTCGACGACCGCCCCCCAGGTAGCACCGACGGTCCGCACCGCGTGCTGGCACAGGGCATCCACCGCCTCGGCTGCGGAGCTGGCACCGACGAGCACCGCTGCGGTCTCAAGCGCCTCGAGACGGGGATCGTGGAGGGCGTCGGCGACGGGCTGGAGATCCTCGATGTCGACGCCGTCGACCTGTTGCACCTCCCGCACCAGCAGGCTCACGACGTCCGGGTCGGGGAGTTCCACGACGAGGTCGTCGACCGCTCTGCCGCCGCCACGCTCGAGGATCTCGATGCCCACCACGTCGCTGCCGACCGCTCCGATCCTGCTCGCCACCGCGCCGAGCGCCCCTGGGCGGTCGGGCAGCCACACCCGCATCACGTACGTGCATCGCATGTGCCCGACGGTACGAGCTGACCGTGAACATCGTGTTTCGGCCGCGGCACGGGTCGTTGAACGCTCGGGATCTCGCGCGTTCTCTTGCGCAGCAGAGAACAGCTGTGCAGGGAGAGGGACTGCGAGGATTCTTGACCGGGCGGTCAAGTCTGTTTAGCGTGGCGGCGATGGCCCGGCGACTGACCCAGCGTGGACGCGAGCGCCGCCAGCAGCTCATGGACTACGCGGCGCGCCGGTTCGCCGAGAACGGCTACCACCCCACGTCCGTGGCGGAGATCGTCCAGGGCCTCGGTGTCGGCAAGGGTGTCTTCTACTGGTACTTCGACAGCAAGGAGCAGCTCTTCCTCGAGATCCTGCGCGATGCCCAGCAGGACCTGCGGCGGGCCCAGCAGCAGGCGATCGCCGACGCCCAGGACCCGGTCCGCAAGATCGAGCTGGGGCTGCGAGCGTCGATGCGCTGGTCGGCGGAGCACCGTGACGTGAACAAGCTGATCCAGTTCGCCGCCACCGAGGATCGCTTCGCGCCGGCGCTGCGCAAGGGCCAGGACGTGGCCGTCGGGGACATCACGAAGATCGTCAAGGAAGCGATGGCGGAGGGCGAGATCCGTGACTCGGATCCGCTCATGCTCGCCCACGCGATCCTCGGCGTCACCGCGCAGCTGGCCCGGGTCTTCGTGCACGAGCAGGGCGCCAACCCGGAGGAGGTCGCCGACGCCGCGGTGGCCTTCGTGCTCGAAGGTCTCGGCGCGCTCGATCGCTCCCGCGGCGCCTGAGGCGCACTCGGCTCCCAGCAGGCATGCGGGCGCCCGCCGGTGGAGCTCAACGAAGCCTGGTCAGCGCCCGGCGGAGATTGCGGATGGCCTGGGAGGTGCGCTGCTCGTTCTCGATGAGGGCGAACCGCACGTGCCCATCGCCCCCTGGACCGAAGCCGACCCCGGGTGAGGTGGCCACGTGCGCTTCCCGCACGAGGAACGACGCGAACTCGATGGATCCCATGTCGCGGTAGGGCTCCGGGATCGGCGCCCACACGAACATGGTGCCCATCGGCGGGTCGAGATCCCAGCCGATGCGCTGCAGACCGCTGCAGAGTGCGTCACGGCGGCTCTGGTAGATCTCCTGCACCACCTTCGGGTAGTCAGGCACCTCGTTGAGCGTGACCGTCGCCGCGATCTGGATCGGCTGGAAGGTGCCGTAGTCCAGGTAGCTCTTCAGCTTCGCGAGGGCCTGCACCACGTCGGAGCGGCCGACGAGGAACGCAACCCGCCATCCGGCCATCGAGAAGGACTTGGTCATCGAGTAGATCTCGACCGCGACCTCCTTGGCTCCCTCGGCCTGCAGGATCGACGGTGGGGAGTAGCCATCGAAGCCCAGATCGGCGTACGCGTTGTCGTGTACCACCACGACCTCACGTTCACGGGCGAAGTCCACCACCTTCTGCATGAACTCGAGGTCCACACAGGTGGTGGTCGGGTTGTGGGGGAACGACATGACGATCACCCGTGGCTTGGGCCAGGAGTACTCCCACGCCTCCTGCAGGCTCTCGAAGAAGTCGCGGCCCGTGCCCAACGGGACTTCGCGGATGTCCGCGCCTGCGAACAGCGGACCGTAGATGTGGATCGGGTACGACGGCGAGGGCACCAGGGCGGCGTCGCCGGGACCGAGCAGGGTCCACATCAGGTGCGAGAAGCCCTCCTTCGCGCCGATCGTGTTGATGACCTCCGTGTCGGGGTCCAGCGCCACCCCGAACCGGCGCAGGTAGAGGTTGCTGACCGCCTGGCGCAGCTTGGGGATTCCGCGGCTGGACGAGTAGCGGTGGTTACGGGGGTTCCGGACGGCTTCGACCACCTTGTCGACCGCGATCTCCGGTGAGGGAAGGTCCGGGTTGCCGAACCCGAAATCGATCACGTCCTCACCGGCTCGGCGGGCCTCGATCTTCAGCGTGTCGATGATGGTGAAGACGTACGGCGGCAGCGAGGTGATCCGGCGGAACTCCATGCTGCGAGGCTACCGGCTCACGCGAGGCGCTCGGATGCGAGAAGCGCGGCGCCGATCGCTCCCGCCTCGGCCCCGAAGCTCGCAGCCACGATCCGCACGGGCGGCCGATGGTCGGCCGCGAGGACCAGGTCGCCGAATGCTTCGCGCACCGGGCCCAGCAAGCTCTCTCCCGCTTCGGCCAGCCCCCCGCCGACCACGATCAGCTCGCAGTCCAGGAGATCGACGAGGTTGGCGAGTCCCAGGGCCAACCACCACGCCAGCTCGCGCAGGATCCCCATCGCGTCGAGGTCACCCGCCAGCGCGGCCTTCGTGACGTGCTCGCCCCGCACGGCCTCGGGGTCGCCGCCGGCCAGCGCGACCAGCGCCGGTGCGCGCCCGGCCGCGGCCGCATCGCGAGCCAGCCGCCCCAACCCGCTCCCGGACGCGAACCGCTCCCAGCAGCCGCGTCGACCACACGGGCAGGGTGGCCCGGTGGGGTCGATGACCATGTGCCCCGGCTCACCGGCGAAGCCGCTGGCCCCCTCGTAGAGCCGACCACCGGCGATGATGCCTGCGCCGATCCCGGTGCCGAGCGTCACCAGCACGGCGTCGCTCACCCCGACCGCAGCCCCGAGCCGGGATTCGCACCACGCCGCGCAGTTCGCGTCGTTGTCGACCACCACCGGTAGCCCCAGGCGGTGCTCGAGCTCCGGCCCCACCGCCACCTCCACCACGCCGGGGAGGTTCGGCGCGAAGCGCAGCACGCCTCCATGGTCGACCAGGCCGGGCACACCCACGCCGACCGCGGCCACGCCCCCGCGATCGCGCACCGCGGGAGCGGACTGCAGTTGCGCCACGACCTGCCCGATCGCATCGAGCACGTGGGACTCGCCGCGCGGTGTCTCGACCCGGGCCTCGGCCAGGCTGACCCGCGGCTGGTGCGCGTCGACGGCCCGCCCGAGGATCTTGGTGCCGCCGACGTCGAGCCCGCCGACGATGGGACCCGTGACGCTCACGGGGCGGAGGTTAGGGCACCCGCTCAGTACCGCAGCAACGCGCCGATCCGGCCGAGCACGTCGAGATCGGCGTTGTCGACGCAGACCTCGACCCGGCACGACTGGTTGAGCGCCACGTCGACCGCCTCCTCGACCACATCCTCGAGGTGCAGCATCTGGGTGCCGTCGACCGGGCAGGCCGGACCCCGCCGGCACAGGTACCCGCATTGCGGGCAACGCCACCCGGTCTCGCTGTAGCCCTCTGACACGAGCAGCACGTCGACCCGTTGCTCGACCAGCGCCCGCAAGGTGTCGTCGAGGCCCGCGACACCACGGTTGCCGCTCCCCACCGCGTCACGCAGGCGTTCGACCAGCTCGGCCTCGCGCGCGCGCTCGATCTCCCGCTCGACCTCGATCACCGCCCGGCGGATCTCGTCCAGCGGCGCGTTCACCCCCACGTGGAGCTCCGCCCGCAGCCGCTCGCGCAGGTAGGGATGGAGAAAGCTCTCCACCGTGGGCATGAGCTCGGCCGGTGCGTCGATCACCAGGTGCTCGAACCCGCGCTCTTGGAACAGGTGGAAGGCCACCGCCGCGGCATGGCGGAGGTGCTGGGCGGTGAGCTCCTCCACGTGGTGCTGCTCACGGTCGTACCCCTGATCGCTGTGGCCCCGGGCGTCGTAGTGGCGAGGAAGCTCCTCGAACAGCTCCGAATGGTCGACGAGCTCTCCGAGGTCGAACACGAAGATCCGTGCTCGTTGCCGGTCGAGGAGCAGCACGCCGATGCGGTTCAACTCCTGCACCACGGACTCGAGCTGGCCGACCGCTGGAGCGGAGTTCACGATGATGCGGCTGTGCACTCGCACCGGGAGGGGCACGACCCGCCAGAACCCGTCCTCCACGCAGGAGAAGATCGCCAGGCCGCGGGTCCGCGACCGATCGAACCCGGCACGCACGAACTGCTCGATGCGCTCGAGATCAGCCACGGGCACCGATCCGTTCATCCGCTCCCGCGTCTGGCGGAGCAACCGGTCGAGGTGGTCCTCGACGTCCTGGGCCCGCACGTAGCGTCGGCCGTCGACGTCGAGGTAGCACGACACGACGGGAGCGGACTCGCTGCGGAAGGCTGCGAGCTCTCGGATGGCATCCTCGGTGATCACGGTCACGGCACCCTCCTGGAGACCGACGGCTCGTGTGCCCGATGGTACGCGGCCAGCCGAGCGCCGCGTCAGGCGAACACGGCGGGTGCGGCCACAACCGCGGCCCGCTGGAAGCCGATCTCGTTCGCCCAGTCGGCGATGACCGGATCGTCACTGAGATAGATGACCTGCACACTCTCGGCCATGCGCTCCAGCTTGCCCAGCAGGGACCGCACCTCCCCGGCGGGCAGTCCGGCAAACGCGTCGTCGATGACCAGGGGCACCGAGCCCGCGTAGGAGATGTTGCGGAGGGCCGCGAGCCGGGAGAGCAGGTAGAACTCGATCGCCTCGGGACCAGCCGACCTGTCGTCGCCGGCGTCACCGGGCTCCACGTCGAACGCCGGCTCGCTGGCCGGGATGGCCGAGAAGGGGTCGTCACCCCGCTGGGCATCGAGGAGGTCGGCCGCCAGCTTCAACAGCCGGGTGGTGGCCACCGCCTCCACCTGGGTCGCGGCATCGACCAGCGCCTCCCGGGCCTCTAGGGCCTCGGCGTGATCGGTCTCGTCGGCCTGCGCCGCGGCGAGCTCCGCCTCGAGCTCGTCGAACTCGTCACCGTCCGGGCCGGGTGTCGACTCGACGGTCAAGTCGATGGTCGCCTCGGTCTCGGCACCCGCCTCGAGCGCGTCCAGCTCGTCGATCTCCTGGGTGCGGCGCGCCAGCTCGGCCTCCACGGCCCGCTGCTCCCGCCGCAGCTCGTCGATGCGTTCGTTGATGCCCGCCGCTTCCGCCAGGAACGCGTCGGCAACCACGGTGACGTAGTCCACCGTGACCTGGTCGGCGGGGAGTACCAGGCCCAGCTGCTCGAGCTGGTACACGAGCGCGTCCACCAGCTCCTCGATCGTGATCTCACGCTTGGGGACCTTCAGCTCGCGCAGGGCTCCGGCCAGGTCCTCCGGCTCCTCACCCCCGAGGAGGTCGTAGGCCTCGAGGTAGACCTCCTCGAGCTGGTCGAGCAGGGCGCGATGCGCCGGATCGGCTTCGATCATGGCGGTGATGTCGGCCCAGTGCGCCTCGGCGGCCTCGACCTCGAATCGGGCCCGCTCCAGCCGCTGCTCGGCGATGGGGTCGATCGCCAGCAGCGTCGCGCCCATGACGTAGGCGCTCCATGTCGGGAACCCGACCCGATCGAGGATCTCCTGCTGGCGTGCCAGCGCCTCCTCGAGCCGCTTCTGCCCGCGCCGGCCGAACCCGGACGCCTTGCGCTCCGCCTCGAGCACCTCTTCGTGGGCGGCTTCGAGCTCCGCGATGTCCTCGGGTGACAGCTCGGGCTTGGCCATGGCTCGCTCCGCGGCATCCAGCTCGGCCCGAGCCTCTTCGAGGCGCTGCATGCCGGTCGACGGCCCGAGACCGCGTGCCTCCAGCGCTTCCTCCAGGACGGCCACCTCCGCTTGCAGCCGTTCGAACTCGTCGGCCAGCTCGGCGGCCCGCTCCGAGGGGACGTACTCGACGGGGCCCGGATCGCGGATGGCGTCCAGCAGCACCTGGATCGGGCGGGTGTCGATGCTCGACAGCTCCTCGAGCCCCTGCTCGATCCGTTCCAGCTCACCCTGCAGCTCACGGATCTCGCCCATCAGCTCGTCGCGGTCGGGGCCACCAGCGAGCGGCGCGAAGGCCCGGCCGGCGGGGGCCGCGGGCCCCTCCAGCGCCGAGCGGGCTCGGGTGAGCGCGGCCTCGGCCTGCTCGCGGCGTGCTCGCGCCTGCTCGTAGCCGGCCCGCGTGCGCTCCACCGCCTCCTGGAGGATGGCCAGCGCCTCGCTCGCCTCCGCGCGCCGCTTGCGGGCGGCGTCGAGCTCCGGGTACCGACCCTCGGGGGTGTCGGCGATGAACGCCTCCACCGCGGCTCGCCCCACCGGTTCCCGCGGACCGAGGGCGCTGGCCCCCCGCCCGTCGCTGTTCGGCAGGTCGCCGCGGCGGACGAGCACGTCGAGATCGCTCGCCGCGAGATCGAGCATGGCGAGCGTGTCCGGGGTGAGGTCGAGCATGACGCCATGAGCTTCGACCAGTCCCCCGCACCCCGGGTCGGAACCGGAAGGCAGGGCGGCCACGGCCCGGAGAACCAGCTCGCGGCCACTCGGACCCAGACCGGTCACCACGGTGACCATCGGGTGGAAGTCGAGCGCGGACTCCTCGCTTCCGTTGGGGTTGAGCTGGAGAAGCCTCATCGTCCAGTCAATCGGCCGGAAACGGGGGCGGTTTGAGCATTGCCTGTCGCCACATCCTCAGGACACCCGGATGTGCTGGACCCCGCCGTTCGCCGCGTCGCCACCGTTGGCGTGAGAGGCCACGGGGTTGGCGTCGCGCACGGCCCGAGCCGCGCCTCGCGCCGCCGAGCCCACGGCGTGGACGACCGACGCCACCTGCTCGCGGTCCTCGATCAGCTCTTCGACCACGTCGAGGAAGGCTCGGGCAGCCGCGATCATCTCCCTGGCCGCGGCCTGGAGGTGGTCGAGTCCCTGGGCGGCACGCTCGTCGTTCACCGCCCGAAGGCTACCCGCAGCACGCCGTCACGGAGCGAGGCGTCCACCACGGGACGGCGACGGAGCGAGTCGGGCAGCATCACGGCCCTGCGATACGGCCCGATGCGCACGAGCAGCTCGTCCCCGCGCCGTCCCAGCTCGAGGTCGTCGCGGTCCGCGAAGGGCAGCTCCTGCACGAGCACGAAGCCGTCGTCGCACGCTTCCACCCGCATCGGCTCGCCGGCGTGGAGCACCGCGGTGGGATCGAGATCCCGGTACAGCGACGCACCGAACTCGCGGAGGCGCTCGATGCCCACCAGCTCCTCGCGGGCCAGCTCGACGGGGAGGATCGGCAGCGGAGCGAAGCCCGCCTCGATGGTGCGCAGGTGCTCGTGCTGCGATTCCTTCCAGCGGGCGAACCAGGGATGGTCCAGTCCCTCGGGCAGCAACCGGTTCACGATCACCGCGTCCACCCGGTAGCCGAACAGCGACAGGTAGGTGTAGGTGCGGCGAGCCTCCGCGATGACCATGCGCTCGGGGTTCACGACCAACCGCACCGACGTCGCCGACGGGTCGGTGAGCACCTTCTTGACCCCGTCGAGACGGTCGTAGAACCGGCGGCCGGCGCCGAACACCTCGTCGCTGGCGACGGGCATGCTCGTCACCCGCTGGAGCACCGGACCGACGATCTTGTTCAGGCGCCGCCCCATCGGGAAGACGCGCTCCATGTACCACTCGAGGATGTCGGGCAACGAGAGCAGCCGGATGGTCTCGGCGGTCGGTGCGCAGTCGACGATCACCACGTCCCAGTCGCCGGACTCCGCGTAGGTCTTGATGTCGCTCAGGCTGAACAGCTCGTCCAAGCCGGGAGGCACCGACAGCTCCTCGGCTTCGATGCCCTCGGCGCCCGCCCAGTTGAACACGTCGACGAGGTACCGCTGGATCTCACCCCAGTGCTCCTCCATCCGCTCCTGCGCGTCGAGCTGCTGCCCGGCGAGCCTGTCCGTGATGCGGGTAGGCGTCGAGCCGAGCCAGGTGTCGAACGAGTCCGCGAGCGAGTGCGCCGGGTCGGTGGACATCACCAGCGTCCGGGCACCGGCGTCGGCGCATCGCAGCGCGGTGGCCGCGGCGGCCGAGGTCTTCCCCACACCACCCTTGCCGGTGAACAGGAGGATCCGCACCGCGGTGCTAGGCGCGCTGGCCTTCGACACGCGCCTTGAGCTCGTCCAGCGCGGTCTTCAGGATCCGAGCCTCGGCTCGCCGCTTCACGAAGCCGGGGATCGGCATGATGAGATCGACCGACAGCTCGTAGCCCACCTCGGTGGCCTGCGGATCGTCGGCGGACGGTTCCAGGGTGTAGGCGCCATCGAGCTCACGCTGGATGTCGCCCTCGTCGAGCTGCCAGCCCAGCCGGCGGGGGGCGTCCCGGTAGTCGTAGCGGAGGCGGTAGGTGGTACTCCGGCCCATGGCCGCGGCCCGGAACTCCACCACCAGGGCCCGCCCCTGCTCGTCACGCTCGAGGACCTTCGCCTCTTTGAGGTCCCCTGCCCACTCCGGGTACGCCTCGAAGTCGGTGAGGACCTCGAAGCAGCGCTGCACCGGAGCATCGATCGTGATGTGTTCCCTCGCCTGCTCGGCCATCGGGGTGAGGATAGTGAACGCCGCCCGGCTAGCGGGCCGGTGCCTCACGGGCAGGGAACTCACCGAAGCGCGCTCCCCACAGGCCCATCACGCCGAGGCCGTACATGGGCACCAGCAACCCGAACGCCACCGGCGTGTAGATGCGGACCGAGGCCGTGACGAACGCGACGACGATCTCCGCCGCGAAGGAGAGCAGCATCGCCCGGCGGACCGCGGCGGGGGCCGAGCCGGCGAGGAAGAACAGACCGCCCATCCCGATCGCGTCGTAACGGGAACGCCCGATGGCAGTGAGGTATGCGGCGAGGAACGCCGCGGTGCCCAGGGCGAAGAGCACCACCGAGACCACGACCGTCACCACGACCACCTCGAGCCAGATCGTGCCGACCACCGCGGCAACGGTGAAGACGCCGGTACCCAACCAGGACGCGCGGATCAGCCTCTCGGAGGTCATCGGGCCGCCACGTGCTCGTCGAGCGCTGCCTGGAGGGTCGCGGCCAACCTCTCGTAGGAGAACGAGGTCACCGCCCGCCGCCGGGACGCGGACCCCATCGCCTCGCGGGCGGCCGGGTCACCCACCAGCGAGGCGAGAGCCGCCGCCGCCTGGCCCACCGATCGGGGATCGTCGACCACCAGACCGGTCTCGCCGTGCGCCACCGCTTCGTGGGTGCCGCCGCTGCGGCCCGCGATCTGCGGCACCCCGCAGGCGGCGGCTTCCAGGAACACGATGCCGAATCCCTCCTGCTCGAGGCCCAACCAACGATCGCGACAGAGCATGGCGAACACGTCGGCACAGCCGTAGAAGCCAGGGAGGTCGGCGTCGGCGACGCGACCATGGAAGGTCACCGGCGCGCCGCTCTGGCGGGCCAGACGTTCGAGGCGGTGCCGGTCGCGACCGGCCCCGGCGATGGCGACCTGGACATCGATGCCCTGGGTCGCGAGGAGGGCGCTCGCCCGGATGAGGGTGTCCATGCCCTTGCGGGGTACCAGGCGGCTCACGCTGACCACCAGGGGTCGATCGGGGTCCAGCCCGAGCCGTGCCCGCACGGCACGCCGCTGCGCCGTCGAGAGTGGGTGGAACCGCTCGTTGTCGACACCCGGCGGCACGATGACGGTCGGCAGCCTCCGACCAGCGGCCCGCTGGCCCTCGGTGGCCGGGTAGTTGCCGGCGGCGACCACGATGCTGGCCCCACGCAGCACCGATGCCAGCACCGCCCGGGACCCCGGCATCCGGCCCGGGATGGTGACCTCGGCGCCGTGGAGCACGACCCCGTAGGGACGGTGGAGCCGGGGGCCGAGCACGCCGAGGGGGAACGCGGGGTCGATGAGCACCAGCCCGGCCCCCACCTCGTCGGCCAGACGATCGACCCGCCGGCGCAACGCAGGAGTGGGCACCAAGACCCGTGCCGGCACCCGCTCCACCCGCATGGGTTGCTGGCGGTCGAAGGCCACCGCTCCCTCGTATGCCGTGGTGAACACGACGGTGCGCGCCGGATCGAGGCGGCGCCACAGCTCCCAAAGGTAGGACTGGATCCCGCCGACCTTCGGTGGGAAGTCGTTCGTCACCAACAGGTGGATCACGCCCGGGCCTCCACAGCGAGCCCCAGCCGGCGGGCGGCCCAGGTCGCGTGCCGGCACAGCATGGGGTCGTCACCGTGGGCGTAGCGAGCGATCGCCTCCACTACCGCCGGCTCGCCGGGATCACCGGTGTTGCCCAGTGCCACGAGCGCGTTGCGGCGGAGGTAGCGCGGGTCGCGCCTCGGGACGTACCAGCGCCCGTGCCGGCGCATCAGCTCGTCGTCGTCGAGCGAGAGCAACTCGATCAGGTCGACGACCTCGCCGCCGGGCACGCCCTCTCCCGCCAGGAGCGCGCGACGGTTCGGGGGGCAGACCTCCTGGCAGTCGTCGCAGCCGTAGATCCGGTCGCCCAGGGCGTCGCGCAGCTCCTCGGGGATATCGCCCTCTGCTTGCACCAGCCACGCCAGGCAGCGGCGGGCGTCGACCACTCCCGGGGCGACGATGGCCCCGGTGGGGCAGTGATCGAGGCAGCGGCGGCAGGAGCCGCAGCCGTCGGCGATGGGCTCGGCGGGGTGCGGCAGCTCGGCGTCGGTGAGCACCCCGCCCAGCACCACCAGGCTGCCGACGCCGGGCAGCAGCAGGTTGGCGCTCTTGCCGTACCAGCCCAGGCCGGCGCGGTGCGCGACCGCGCGGTCCACGAGCGCGTTGTCGTCGGCGAGCACCCGCGCCTGCCAACCGTCGGCCCGCAGGCGGTCGGCGATGGCGCCGAGCCCCACGCGCAGCCGGGCGTAGTGGTCGTCGGTGGCGTAGCGGGCCACCCGGGCGACCGGTCGGCGGACGGGCCGGGGTCGGGGCTGGAGACGGGCCGGGTAGGCCAGCGCGCCGACCACGATCGAACGGGCCCCCGGCATCGCTCGGGACGGATCGGTCGAGCGAGCGGGGTTCCGGTAGGTGAACTGCATGCCCCCGTGCAGCTCCGCGGCCTTCCGCTCTTCCAGGACGGCTCGCACGTCGTCGAAGGGCTCGGCCGAGGCCACCCCCACCCGGGTGAGACCGGCGCGCAGCCCTGCCGTGCACAGCTCGTCGACGTACGGGGGGGCCAGCACGGGTGCCCATGGTACGGCTCACGCGAGACGTCGCCGGTGGCGAAGCCGTGGCGCGAGCCCCACCTCGGAGAGCAGGCGTAGCGCCCGCACCTCCGACACCTCGACGACGATCGCGTCATCGTGCTCGCGGGTGCACAGGAAGGTGACGACGCAATCGGCGCATGCATCGGTGTTCTGCATGGCGCAGTCGTCGCAGTCGATGCGGAGCAGATCGCCCATGTGCCGATCGTACGGAGGGGGTGTGACATCTAAGGTCGCCCGTGGGGTCCACCCCTGGTTGGAGGGCCTTTCCGTGGGGTGCGCTGTGCCCGGTCTGTCTGGCTCGACTCGGAACTGTGACCGGAGCGGACCGGTGGTCCGACTCCTTCCAGC